>NZ_JBMOJE010000011.1:0-68501 GCF_049316945.1 Propionivibrio sp.
GGATTTAACCCCGTGCAGCAAGATTCGTTCCACTTCGGTTGTGCGCTATTACTTACTGGGCCAGCCGAATCAACATCGAGAATCGTGACTGATACCTTCTGGTGAATGCTGACATCTATCGTGCCGCAAGTTCCTCGTTCAGCCGCTTTAAATGGCTGCCACACCCTGCCCGACAATCACTTGCACCGAAACCACGCACCGGAATCTCGCCGACAATTCGCTGATTGACGGCGCATTCCGCTTCACCATGACGCAGTACTTCACGCACACGAACACCCGGCGCGGCAAGGAGATAGTCGATGTGCCAATGCATTTTCTTTTCCGGCGACAGGTGACGACTGACCCTTGCCTCGAAATTGCGTAGCGCACTTCCGGTGTAGACATAGAGTCCGGCAGGAAAATCGAAGGTTCCGAAGCGTCCAATGCTAACGCGAACCGGCGCCGCTATCTCGATCAGCAACTGGTAGGTTTGCGCAGTGAAAGCCGGATCAGTCACCACAAAAAGGATTGCTGCGCCGTTCAGCGCCGAAGGTCGACATCGGCCCGTGCCCGGGAATAAAGGCGACATCGTCGCCAAGCGGCCAGAGTTGGTTACGGATGGAGGCAATCAGCGTATCGAAATCACCTTTCGGGAAATCGGTACGGCCGATCGAACCCTGGAACAGAACATCACCGACAATAGCCAACCGACCGGGAGCGTTGAAAAAAACTACATGCCCGGGCGTATGGCCAGGGCAGTACAACACATCCATCTCGACATTGCCGAAAACTACGCTATCGCCCTGCTTCAACCAGCGATCGGGTGTAAAAGCACGCACGTCGGGAAAACCGAACATCCTGCTTTGCTGCGGCATGCCATCGATCCAGAACTTATCTTCATGATGCGGGCCTTCAATCGGCAAGGATAGCCGTTCGGCCAGTTCCGCAACCGCACCGGCATGGTCGATATGCCCATGCGTTACCAGAATCTTCTCCAGTTCCACCCCGTTTTTTTTCGTCGCAGTCAAAATGCGGGAGACATCCCCCCCCGGGTCGACCACCGCCGCACGCCGTGTTTCATCACACCACAGCAGACTGCAATTTTGTTCAAACGGCGTGACCGGAATGATCTGGTATTTAATTGCCATAAATTGTATCGCCTGAAGCTCGAAAATGAGCGCAAATTATAGCAGAGGGTCTGCAAGTTTCCGGCAGGTTGGACATTCGTAGAATTCAGTGTCAGGCCAAGGAATTGAGATACCGATCAGACAGACCATTCCGGACCGTAAGGCTGGAGATCTTATGGATAGGCGATCTACAAGCCATATGCCTGTACAGTGCCGTATTTACTTGCTCTCCCGGCGTCGTGTCTGTAGAACGCCTATAAATGCGGCTTACAGGTGGTATAGCCACCATTTGTGCGAAATAATTCAAAATCCTCCTCTACGGATGACCAGCCCTGATGGTTGCCGCCGATCAGTCAAGGAAGCGCGTTGCGGTGTCCAGATCACTAAAAGTCGTGCTCCGATGCAGGGCCGACACGAATTTGCCCCAGAGGGTATCGGGCTCGCCCAGGCGAAATCCGTAATAACCATTGAAGCCGTTACTATTTTCGCGTAGTGCCAGAGCACGAAAGTGCGAAACGTCGGAATGCCCCAGTTGAATATCCACGTCGCACCAGGTATTAAGGGGAAGCAATTCGTGCGCACGTGCCTGAAAACCGTAGCGGGAAACGTCGATGACCTCAACCGGGATTTCCCGCTTGCCATCGGCAGTGAGAAATACAATTCTTGCCGGGCACTTGACCGTGAAACGCTGGTGGCGCCTGACCGGAATATCCTCCGGACTCGCGGAAAGGGTGGGCAGGACAGATTGGTACTGCGGCAAATCGTAGATTGTATGGAGCAGCACTTTCTTGCGCTCGCTCAGATTCTCGAAGGTTTTGGTCCGCACATTAAAAAAGTGATCGAGCAGTTCTGGCGTCAGCACCGGATCGTTGGTAACAAAAAAACGTCGGCTCGGAAAATGGATATTGGGCAATTTGACTTGCGTGAAATAGGCATGGAGATTGCGACGTGGCGGCTTGGACGAATAATGCTTGCGAAAAATCTCCGGCGCTTCCCGCAGGTCCAGGGTGGCACCAATCGCCGGCGCTCCATTCACAAAATCGTAGCGTTCGACCATCTTTTCTGTCAGTCGCTGAAAGAACAGCAAGGACTCATACATTTCAATATGGCTGGGATTGACGGCAATGACCAAATGCCGGGTATCAAAAAATATCGTGCAGTATTCATACATGAACTTCATCAGCGGAAAGAGGATGCTGCCGCCCGTTTTCCGGAACTTCCGATGGACGGCAAGCGCCGACACTTCAGCGATGTAACCCTCCTTCTCGCGGACGGAAGTGAGGTCGAAGATACTTTGCAGCGGTACGCCCAGCGCGCTTTCGCGGATCAGCGAAATGGTTCCGACCACCTGGCCGTCGTATTTGGCACAAAGCGTTGTTGTAGTCGGCAGTGCATGATAAATCGTCACGCGCATTCCCGACGGATCGGGCTTCATGAAGCCGCTATCGACGTAGGCATCGTGCAGAACGGCAAAACAGGCTTCAAGTTCCTCTTTTGTTTCGGCGATTTTCAACACCAGTCGCTCACCTGGTGCCGGATTGCAGTCCGCGAATGAACGAAAAACCTCGAAACGCTGTTCGCGCGGCAGCCAGGAAATCAGCTTTCTTACCACTTCATGCACGAATTTTCGTGCATGCAAGCGAACGCTTTTTAGCATTGCGCCCCTCTAACGAAGTTTCTCTTTTTTTAATCTTAATACGCTTATCCAAAAAACAAAGGGGATGACCGAAACTGAACTCGATCACTTGCCAGCACTCAAATTTCCGGCATTCCGCCACTCGCTTGGTCTTACCTACTATTGCTGTTTAAGGTCGAGTTGGGCCAGGTCGACACGTTTCCGGTATCCGCGAAACCGCAGCCACGCCTTCTGCGACAGGTGTTTGGCCAGTAAGCCAAGTGGCATCCGCAACCAGTGGGCGCGCACATAGATCAGCCAGCGGGCGGCTGCCGCCCATCGGGAAGGATGGTCCGGGTGTCCAGGGAGGAGCGCGAGGGGGATCAGACGATTCATCAGCTCGCGGATCGGCCAGGAAGGCGCGGCATCCTCCAACCCGGGAAGCACATCCGGAGGTATCGGCGTGCCGAAAAGTCGTTGCGCATGATGCAGCCCATAGAACAGCGGGCGCTCGAAACCCAAAGCGCGCGCCCGTGGCCCCAGGTCCGCCCAGAAACCAGGCTCTTGACCATGGTGACAAAGCAAATCGTGTACATCAACCAGATCCCGCAGGCGTAGGCCCTCGTCAGGGTCGCCCTCGAGAAACAGGTGCACCAAGGCGTGCAACACCATGTCTGCCGGTGCCAGAACACGCAGCCGCGGGTCAGCGAGCGGCCGGGATGCGGCGAACAGCGGCGCGGGGTCCGATTTCAGGTGACTGGTTTTGGGCAGCAGCCGATGGTGGATGTCGATTTCGGTGCCACGTTCCTGATGACGAAGCGGAGGAATTTCATGCATCCAGACGCGGTAGTAACGGTCGTCGTAAGGGTCGATCTGCGTCTTGAACCAGCCGCGCTCGACAAGCCTTTCCTCGATCTCACCGATTCGCTCCTCGGGCACCAGCAGATCGACATCGGCGAAGATCCGACCCCGCGCTGGCGGAAGCTCGGCCAGGAGATAGGCAGTTCCCTTAAGCAGGATCAGCGGCACATCGATGCCTTTGAGAGCCCAAAGCAGGCGGTTCACCTCCCAGGAGATCAGCGTTTTCCGATGCTCGATGACGTTACGGGCGGCCCTCAGATGGGCAGCGGCGCGGGGCGGGATGTCGCCAAGCAGACCAGCTTGGGCGAGATCGGACTCCAGTCGCCCGAGCACTCGGGCGCGCCTGGCCACGCGCAGGAGCAGTTCCCAGTCGGCAGGCGGCAGACCCGGCAGCTTTTCAGGCGCCACTAGTGCCTCGAGCAAGAGACGCTGCGCACGCATGGTTTCACTGGCCACCTTAGCCATCGCTGGCGCATGAAAGCTCGTCGAGCGCGTTGACCGCTTCGTCGAGATCGGAATAAACCAGCGAATAGGAATCGCAGGAGCGAACCATCTCGTTGACCAATCGAAAAGCAGTTTCGTCAAGGACCTCATAGTTGAAAGCGTTGGTCGCGACCATCAGGAACGCCTGGCTCTTCGGTATCGCTTCGAGCGTTAGCGGTGATTTGGCTACCCAGCGCGGAAAGACTAACCAGCGCGGCCGGGCCGGCTCCTGCGCTCGCCTGATGCTATCTACTGGTGGCCGCACATGGGCCACCGTGCCTTTACGCGTCTCCAGGAAGGGCGGGCCGATGATTGCCTCCGGCCTGAATTTTCTGATTACCTCGATCGACTCGTTTTTCAGCGGGATCAGGCGTGGCAACGGGAGCAGCAAGCCATCCTCAGGCCGTACCAAACCGAATTCGTCGGAAAGGAGGCGCCATCCCGAGTGAATCAACGCGGTACAGAGGGTCGACTTGCCATCGCCGGGCGAGGCGGGAAACAGGATCGCCCGGCCATTGCGCTCGACTCCCGCTGAATGCAGCAGCAACAGATGATGCGAGCGCGTCGCCACGCACCAGTTGATTCCCCATTCAAGGGCGGGAAAGGCGTGTTCCACGGTATAGGGCGCAAAGGGGAATTGTCCATCGACGCCAAAATACGCCTGGCGACGCACCCATCGGCGCAGCCCGCGCGGAGCGCTGATCTGGACGTGAAAATCGCTGATCGCGGCCGTGCCTGGCAGGGGATAAGGTTCGTAAAGCTGGTGTGCGAGCGATGCGAATGAATCGAGGTTGGAACGAATCGTAAGGTTGAATGGGCCGAACTGGAGCGCGAGGCCATCTCCTGCCAAGCGTTTTCCCAGTTCCCGGCGGCTCAGGTCACCGACGATCATTGAACGGCACTGGCGTCGTCCAGGCGCTCGATGAGGCCCAGTTCCTCCAGCCGCATCGTGGCGAAAGCGAAATCGTCGGCGGCCAAGTCACCCTGATCTACGCCAAGGGCGGTTTCGGTCCAGACCTTCAGCGCCTCGGTCGGCAACGGACCGCATTCCAGACCTCGGACGATTGCTACGGTGGTCTCGTTGAAGACATGGGTCTCTGCGGAAGAAGGCTGATAAACGATGTAGAGTTCGTCCCATTTCTGCCATTGCAACGCACACCCCGCAGGCGTCGCAACGAAGCCATCAACCTTTAACGGGGAACAGGTCATCAGGAATAATTCGATTCAGATCACATTCCATTCGCGGCCACAATGCAGCACTCGAAACAACTACGCAGCGCCGATTGATGACGCCGACTGAGAACTCAAGATTGCAATTCTTTGCCCGACGAATTGAGAGGGATTTCCACACGACAGCCACTCTGTGGTGGAACCATTAGGGTTGTCGGACCTCAACACGACTGGCTCGGAGTTAGACAATGTGAGGTTCGACAATGTCTCCACTTTGTTAGGATTGGTGCTGCATGTTGTCAACACTTGAGCTTGAACGCATATATCGCCTGGTACAGGTGGCACTACACCATCGGGAACAATTATCCTGCCCGGACGCGGGAAGGATGTTCCTCTCGTTGTTGCGTTTACAATCTTCAACCCAGTGCAAGAAGCCGCGGCCAGCGCCCCGCTGCGCAAAGTCAGCACCAATGGTGCGAACGCTGCAGCACCACGAACCAAACGCCGCCGCTTGTTTTCTGGAATCGAAGTGTCGCCGGAGATGGCTGTTTCACCAGTCGCAGACGACAAATCCACCGACTTCGCCGCGCCGTCAAGTGATTCTGTAGATTTCATGATGCAACTCCTAAAGTATTTCGTGCCCGGTACAGGAATTCCAAATCCAGCATGCTCGCTTTGCCATGGTCAGTAAGCGTCTCTCTATCGTTGCCAGCAGCAGCACCAAGAGCCACCACCCAAAATGAATACTATGCCAAAATCAATAGCGGTTATTGCCTGAGCGTCTTTATTTTCGCTCTCATGGTATGGACTAAACGTCGATTTCGTCACGTTTTTCCCAAAACCAGAAAACTGCTACGCCGTCGCACATCCTTTAGCAAAAAAATTTCTCATCACTAATGTATTAGCAATAATTATTCCAGAATCTTGATCAAGAATAATCATCAAACAAATCAATTTGTTATGAATCCAACCAGCTTCAGCGGAGGAGCCTTGGCAGTCTCGGTGTAAAAAAATCCGACACTTTCCCAGCCACGTTCCACCCCACCATTGATAATTTCTCAGCGCACATCCCGCAACAACTCCTGCAAATACAGCACCGGTACGGCAAAGCTGATCCCCGATGGCTGAGTCAATGCGGATTCCTTGGTGCCTTTTACAAACACCATATTGATGATGCCGATCACCTCACCCTTTTCCATCTCGAAAAGCGGACCACCGCTGTTCCCGGGATAAGCCGTTCCGTCAAGTTGATAGACTTCGAAAGTGCCGCTTTTCAAGCGCTTGATTACCTTTTCGTTCAGTTGATTAGCCGTCGCGCTGGGCAAGGCAATGGGCGTAATGGCCGAAATGATGCCGCGGTGGGTCACCGGTGAAAGTCCGAGAACACCGCCGATCGGGAAGCCGGTAAACGCGACGCTCTGCCCTTCGCGAACCGATCCTCCGGCCTGCAGCACCATCGCCGGCAATGGCGGGCCTTCAATGCGCAGCAGGGCCAAATCATGAGACTTATCGTTCAAGGCAGTTTTTGCCGGGCGCTGCTGTGGCCCGGCTCGGCCGGACAGCACTTGAATCACCAATGCTTCGCCACTGACCGAATCGAGAATGTCTGGTACAACATGGGCATTGGTTGCAACCAGCGTGCCATTGCCCACGACAAAACCTGTTCCCCTCATGACGAATGCCGGGCTGCGGGTCTTGGCATAAGTGCCAATCACGACAATCGAGGGTTTTACCTGTTCGATCAACTCGGGCAAAGCGGCAGAGGCCACTCGCGTGAGCGACAGCAGTGCGCAGAGGACAAACCAGCGCGCAAGTCGCCGGCAGGATGTAGAACACATGTAATTCATCATTGACTCCTGGAAGCTTTAAAGCACCTTGGTCAGACGGATACGCGGCAATTCCGGCGATGGGGTGGTCACTGCCGGATCGTAGGGATGTTCATCGTTCTTGACGACACTCATGATCCGCTTGACGTAATCGCGGGTTTCCGCATAGGGCGGAATGCCTTTGTAACGATTGACCGCGCCCTCTCCTGCATTGTAGGCGGCGACGACGAGAGCGACATTGCCCTCGAAGTAGGCCAGTAGCCAGCGCAGGTAAGACAGCCCGCCACGGATGTTCTGCTCGGGATCGAATGGCTGCTTGACGTTGAAACGTGCCGAGGTTTCCGGGATCAGTTGCATCAACCCCTGGGCATTCTTGGGTGAAACCGCCGAGGGTTGGAAATTGGATTCGTTCCTGATCACCGCCATCACCAGTCGCGGGCTGACGCCATACTCCGGTGCCAGTTTGCGGACCAGACCCAATACTTTCTGCTGTGATGGATTGGTCGCTTTAGAAACATCATCAAAGTCGAAGTCGGCCGCTGAATAACGCATGCATTCCGGCGTGGCGGCCCCTGTATCGCCAACAAACCGCAGCATGTTCTTGGCCTGGACATGCCCTTTTTCAGACGCCAGCTTGAAAAAATAAGCAGCCACTTCGTCGCTGCGCGGCAGGCCCCGACCGTTGGCGTACATCCAGCCCAGGCTGAACTGGGCTTCCGTATCCCCCAATCGTGCGCCTTTACAATAGAGGCTGGCCGCCTGCACAGGATCTTTGGGCACGCCTTCGCCGTGCTCATAGGCGCGAGCTTTGTTCCTCAGGTCGACGAGGTCATTTGACATGGGGTCGTCAATTGCGGAGTTAACAGCCGCAGCCACCGGGGCGACGAAAAAAAATGCTGCCAACAGCGCCGCGAACGATGACGAACTCCGAAGACTCTTTTCGTAGGTGGCGCGCATGATCAGGCTCCTCAACAAGACGATGGTGTGAAGTGAGAAACGTACCAGGGCATGGCCTCGCGAATACCATCTTCCAGCCTGTACGTCGGGGCGTAATTGAGTAAAAGTTTTGCTTTGGAGATATCCGCCTGCGAGTGGCGAACGTCGCCGGGACGGAATTCCCGGTATTCGGGTTTCAGGCTGCCAAGTTCAGGCCGGGTCTCAGCCAGCACCTCACGCAGCATTTCAAACAAGCGATTAAGCGAAGTCCTTGCATCCAGAGCCACGTTGTAGACCTGATTGACAGCGGCCGGATTCTCCGTCGTTGCGGCCAGCAGATTGGCCTGAACCGTGTTGTTCACAAAACAGAAATCGCGACTGGTCTCACCGTCTCCGAAGATGCGCACTTCCTCGCCCAGCAGCATGGCGCGAGTCCAGCGCGGAATAACGGCGGCGTAAGCGCCTTCCGGATCCTGACGGGTTCCGAATACATTGAAGTAGCGCAAACCGATTGACGATAAACCGTAGCAGCGCCCGAACACCTCGGCATACAGTTCATTCACCAGTTTGGTCACGGCATAGGGAGACAAGGGCCGGCCAATCGTTTCTTCCACCTTGGGCAAGTCAGGATGATCACCGTAGGTCGAGCTTGAAGCGGCATAGACAAACCGCCTGACCCTGGCCTCGCGTGCTGCCACCAGCATGTTCAGGAAACCATCGATATTGGCCGCATTGGTCGCCAGCGGGTCGGCGAGAGAACGCGGAACGGAACCCAGCGCCGCCTGGTGCAGGACATAATCGACCTCCCGGCAGGCGTGACGGCAGGCTTCAGGATCACGGATATCGGCTTCGATGAAATGAAATTTCTGCCATTGACCGTTGGAAACCAGCGCCTTGACTTCATCAAGGTTACGCTGATGGCCGGTGGCAAAATTATCCAGCCCAACGACCGTCTGATCCAGCTTGAGCAAGGCTTCGACCAGATGCGACCCGATGAAACCGGCGCACCCGGTCACCAGCCAGCGTGCCTGCTGTGACTGCAAACGTTGACCGAGTTGTGCAAAGGCTGAACTCACAGGCGCCACACCGTAAAGCCGTGAGCTAGCAGTTGCGCCTCGTCAAACATGCTTTTCACATCAGTCACGACGCCGCCTTTCTGCAATTTTCCGACATAGTCTGTCAGTGGCCGATTCTTGAATTCCTTGTGGGCAACCGCACCGACGATAGCCGCCGCCGTTGGCAGATCATCCCAGGCGGTTAACTCCACGCCGTATTCATGCAACGCTTCTTCGGCATTGGCCACCGGCTCATGCACGATGACCCTGGCTCCGTAGGACTGTAATTCGCGAATCACGTCGATAACGCGTGAATTACGCAGATCCGGGCAATCTTCCTTGAAGGTCAGGCCGAGTACGATGATTGGGGCATCCTTGACCTGCCATCCGTTGCGTACCAGTTTTTTGACCGTCTGTTCGGCAATAAATTTCCCCATGCCGTCATTGATTTTTCGACCAGCCAGGATGACTTCCGGGTGGTAGCCCAGCATCTCCGCCTTGTGCGTCAGGTAGTAGGGATCAACACCGATACAGTGACCGCCGACCAGACCCGGACGGAAAGGCAGGAAATTCCACTTGCTGCCGGCGGCCTGCAGCACTTCCAGCGTATCAATTCCGACCAGGTCGAAAATGATCGCCAGTTCGTTCATCAAGGCGATGTTCAGGTCGCGCTGGGTGTTCTCGATGACTTTTGCGGCTTCCGCCACCTTGATGCTGGAAGCGGGGTAAACGCCGGCCGTAATGACACTGGCGTAGACCTGCTTGACCAGTTCGAGCGTCTCCGGGGTATCGCCCGACACCACTTTGACGATCTTGGTCAGCGTTCGCTCCTTGTCGCCGGGGTTGATTCGCTCCGGCGAATAGCCGACGAAGAAATCCTGCTTCCACTTCATGCCGGAATGCTTTTCGATGATCGGGATGCAGATTTCTTCGGTGGCACCGGGATAAACCGTCGATTCAAAAACGACGGTGGCACCGCGCTTGAGATTTTTTCCGACCGCTTCCGATGAGCCTATAAGCGGCCGGAAATCGGGCTGATGCGCTTCATCTACCGGGGTCGGAACCGCGACGATGATGAAGTCAGCTTCGGCCAGTGCCGCCGGATCGCAGCCGACCTCCAGATAAGTCGCCGCCTGCAGGTCTTCGCGACTGACCTCACCCGTCGGATCGACATGCTTCCTGTATTGAGCAATTTTATTCGCCGACAAATCAAAGCCAATGGTGCGGCCTTTCTTGCCAAACTCCACCGCCAGCGGCAAACCGACGTAGCCCAACCCAACAACGGCAACGATAATCATGAGTTTTTCAAGCCTTGTAAAAATTCAAAATACAAACAAACAAACTTCCTATGCTGTATAGGCAAGCCAGAATAACTGATTCAACAAAATCATCCAGATCTGCATCGCTACAGACCTTATGGATAGGCGATCTATAAGCCATATATCTGAAGAATGGCGTATTTAATTCTTCTTCAGCCTTAACCATCGTAGAACGCCTGTTTACGGGGATTCCAGAAGCTTACATTTTTCAATGCCCATTTTCCTCAAAATTCAATACCGGTTTCGATTGGTGATTTCTTCTTCACAGGCTTTGCAACAATTTGGCAACTTCAGCCTGCGCAAGGAACTTGTCGCCAAGTTTGGCCAGTTCATCCAGTTCCTTTTTCGCATCCTCTTTCTTCCCGGCCTTGACCAGGGCTTTGGCCAGGTTCAAACGAATCACCGCACTTTGCGGAGCCAGACTGGTTGCCTTCTGCAACAACTCCAGACCACGCGCCGTTTCACCCTTTTCAACCAGCAACACGCCGAGGGTGTCCATCAAGGCGGGCTGATCAGGCGCCAATTTGTTCGCCTTTTCAGCGTATTCGATGGCCTTCGGATCCTTGTTCTGTGCCGAAGCCCAGGCCAGATTGTTCAGCAGCGCCGGGTTATTCGGCTGGGCATCCACCAGAACCCGATAGTATTTGCTGGCTGTTGCGTAATCCTTGCGGGCTGTCGCTGCTTCGGCAAGATACAGCCGGAACTGTAGATCCTTGGCGTGATCCTTGATCCAGTTGTCGGCAAACTTGTCAGCCTCGCCGGAATTACCGCCAGCAATCAATACCGCATGCAATTTGATGGCCAGTTCGGTTGCTCCACTTTGCTTGAGACCTGCACGGTAAACAGTCGCCGCCTCACTCCATGATTTTTTCAAGGCATGCACATCACCCTCAAGCACATAGCCCGCCGCCTCCTTGGGGCGCTGTTTCTGTATCTGTCGGGCCATGGCCAGCGCCTCGGCCGTTCGTCCGGCGTCAAGATCCAGCATCATGATTCCGCGCTGGGCCTCGATCGAATCGGCTTTGACCGTGAGCGCCTTGCGCAAACTCTGCATGGCGGCTTCCTTGTTCTTCGCCGCCACCTGGATCTCGGCCATGCGCAGATAGGGCTGCGCTGAATTGGGCATCAATGCGGCAAGCTTGCCGTAAGTTGCCAGCGCCTGATTAAAATCCTCTGCTGCCTGCTGGGCACGACCTGCGGCATCAAGAATCTCCGGGCGATCAGGCAATACAACGAGCGCATCCTGCGCAGCGGAGAGCGCCTTTTTAGGCTCTTTAGTGCCCAGGTAAAGACCGATCAGCGCGAGGCGTGGCGCAGGTTCAGCAGGATTCGCCACAATTGCCTTGTTGATCAGGGCAGCCACTTCCTCAGGCTTTCCACCCGTCTTGGCTAGCAACTCCGCCAAGGCAAGCAAGGCCTGCACGTTTTTCGGATCCTTGGCCACGACTGATTCAAAGCGCTTCTTCGCTTCCTCTGGCTTTTTATCCGCCAGATCCAGATTGGCCAGACTGGCAGCCGCAGGGAAATAGGCCGGGTCCATGACCAGTGCTTGTTCAAAGCTTTTACGTGCAGTCACCACGTCGCCCTTGCCAAGATAGGCGACGCCGCGCAGATTCTGCACCAGGGGATTTTCGGGCTGTTTCTTTTCCAGGCCGGCAATGGACTTTAACGCCTGATCAAACTGACGGCTCCGAAGCTGGGAAGCGACCAAAGCCATATCCGCCCTGATGCCGGTGTCGACAGATGCAATCTGCTCCAGTTCGCGGTAGGCGGTGTCGGTTTCTCCCATTGCCAGATGCGAGAGCGCAACCGAGGTACGTTTGCCGGTGCTCTCGGGGTCAAGTGCAGCTGCTTTTGTAAAATAAGCCCCTGCCCTCTCCGCATCGCCGTTCTGCATATAGACCTCGCCAGCCAGCGCCAGCAGGTTCGAATCTTTCTCGATCTTGTCCAGCACGGGTTGCAGGGTGCTGAGTGCTTTGGCCGGCTGGCCGCTACGCAAATAGCTGGCAATCAGAATGCGGCGGGCCAGCCCAAGTTCCGGGGTTTTCGGCAATACTTTGAGCAGGTAAGTCTCGGCCATCGAATACGCTTTCAGTTCGTACTCGATCGCCCCGGCCAGTTGCAGCCCTTGCGGGCTGTCTGGCAGTATCTTGAGATATTGCTGAATGGTTTCCTGAGCCGCCTTGAAGTTTTTCTGCCGATAGAAAAGCTGCGCTTGCAGATAGCTTGTCTGTGGATGCTTGGGAGCTACTTTATTCATGGCCTCAAGTTGCTTGCCAGCCGCCTCAAGATTCCCCTCCTCCAGGAAGCGGGAAATCAGGGAGGAATGCGCTGGCAGATAATCAGGCTTGACTTCCAGCGCCTTGCGATATGCTTCTGACGATCCCTTGGCGTCGCCCTGGGCATAAAGAATATCGCCCTGGAGTTGCCATGCCTCGTAAAGTTTCGGTGATTTTTCCAGAGCAGAGTCAAGCAAAACCATGGCACCAGTGAGATCGCGATTACCCGCTTTGATTCTTGCCAGCCCGATCAGCGCCGGACCATAGTCCGGCATCACCGCCAATGCGACATCGAATGCAGCCTGCGCGGCTTCGGGCTTGCCAGTCATCAGATAGGCTTGACCAACAGTGGTCTGCAGGTCGGCTTTGCTTTCCGGCGAGTTTAATTGGACTTTGGACAGATCGTCGATGATTTTTTTAGGCTGCCCCAGCATCAATTGGGTTCGCGCCAGAAGTGGCGTCACCTGATCGGTGGAATACTTGAGTTCGTCAGCCTTGCGTAACTCCACTAGCGCCAATGTCGGATCCCCACTGTCGAGCAGCGCCTTACCCAGCAAAAACCGCGCTTCGCCCAGATTCGGGTTGTTCTGCAGCGTGTTCTTCAATTGGATTACCGCGGCCTTGTTGTCGTTTTTTGCCAAATAGTCCTTAGCCGAAACCAGCATGGACTCTGGTGTTTCACCTGCGCAGCCGGCCAGAATCAGGGTGGCGAGAAGGGCTGAGACGGCGGTTTTGCGTATTGATTTCCGGGCAGTCATAAATATCCCATAAGAGTGGATGGTACTGATCAACTTCTGAATTATTTCAATCCGAACCGGTGCATTAAATCGTAAAGCGTTGGCCGGCTGACTCCGATCATTTCAGCGGCCTTGAGCACATTTCCATCGGCGCGCCCCAGGGCGGTTATGATGACGCGCTTCTCGGCATCCTCACGAACCTGGCGTAGATCCAGCAGTTTTTCATTCTCTTTTTTCTCCTGATTGATGCCAATATCCTCAACGGTAATCTGATTGCCATCCGCCATGATTACCGCACGCTTGATACAGTTCTCCAGTTCACGAACATTGCCGGGCCAGGGGTACGCTTCAATCGTCCGCAAAGCATCCTCGCGTAGCGTCATGGCGCTGCGGTTCTGCTCTGCAGCGAAGCGGCGAACAAAAGCGTGCGCCAGCAGTGCGGCGTCGCCTTGGCGAGCGCGCAACGGGGGAATAGTCACGACGATTTCCGCCAGACGGTAATAAAGGTCTTCCCGGAAACGTCCTTCCTTGATCAAGACCTTGAGATCCTGATGCGTTGCACAGACAATACGCACGTCAATCGGAATCTCCTGCCGCCCGCCAATACGCTCAATGACTCGCTCCTGCAGGAAACGTAAAAGTTTTGCCTGCAGCGAGTGTGGCAAATCACCGATTTCATCGAGCATCAAGGTGCCGCGATTGGCTGTCTCGATCTTGCCTGGCGTTGTTTTGACGGCGCCAGTGAAAGCGCCTTTTTCATAGCCGAACAGCTCGCTTTCCAGAAGGTTATCCGGTATCGCAGCGCAGTTTATGGCAACAAAGCGCTCAGTGCGCCTTGCCGAAGCGGCATGCACTCCGCGTGCAATCAATTCCTTGCCAGTTCCGCTTTCACCCAGAACCAGAACTGTTGCATCGCTGGCCGCAACCTTTTCAACGGTTCGGCATACTCGCAAGACTTCGGGATCCCGGGTTATCAGTCCCGAAAGGACATCCGGCTGCTGCATGAGTTGCAGGCGTCTGTTCTCCTGCTGAAGATCATAAAGTCGATAAGCGCGTTCAATCGTCAGCCCC
Organism: Propionivibrio sp.; assembly: GCF_049316945.1. Taxonomy (GTDB): domain Bacteria; phylum Pseudomonadota; class Gammaproteobacteria; order Burkholderiales; family Rhodocyclaceae; genus Propionivibrio. The sequence continues at coordinate 14,459 of NZ_JBMOJE010000011.1, forward strand.
AGCATGTCGACCTCAAACGGTTTGGCAAAGAAGTCGTAGGCACCCAGACCCACTGCCCGTAGCGCGTTGGACCGATCATTCTGGCCGGTCAGGACAATGACCTTGGTTTCAGGAGCGATCGACAGAATCTGCTCGAGCAGCTTGAAGCCTTCCGAAACCGAATCGGCATCCGGCGGCAAGCCAAGATCCATGGTCACCACCGGTGGCATGTGGCGACGCACATGAACCAACGCACTCTCGCTATCGCCAGCCGTCAGCGTCTCGTATTGATCGAACGCCCAGCGCATCTGCTTTTGCAGCGCCGGATCATCTTCAACGATCAGCAGATGACGAAATTTCTCTGAATTCATTCCGACTCCTCGTGCAACAAATTCGAATCCATTCCTGCGCCAGCATCAAACAGCGGCAACAACAGACTGACTTGCGTTCCGACATTGATTGCACTATCCACTGAAACCTTGCCCCCCAGTTCATGCACGTACTGGAAGCTCTCGTAGGCACCAATCCCCATTCCTGCCGGCTTGGTCGTTTGAAAGGGCTTGAACAGGCTTTCTCGCAAAAACTCGGGAGTCATGCCGTGTCCGGTATCGCCAACCTCAACCATGGCATGCGCTCCCTGGCGCTCCAGTCTGACCCAGACCCGCCCACCATTTTCAGTGGCATCCAGTGCATTCTGCACAAGGTGCCCGATCACACGCTCGACCCTGTCTTCGTGCCCTTTGGCAATTACCTTGTCGGCCATGTCGATTTCAAGATCGCGGCCCTGCCCCGCCTTGGCTGTCTGGATACGCCGGATGACGTCACCAAGATCAATGCCGCGCGGGCTATCAACGGGTGTTGCGCCCTCACGCAACTGCATCATCAACTGCCGCATGCGCTCGACGGAATGCTCTACGGTCATCAGCATATCCTTCTGGAATTCAGGATTATCCCGATGGCGTTCAACATTCTTGAGCACAAGAGACAATTGCGCAACGATGTTCTTCAGATCATGCACGACAAATGCCGACATCCGGTTGAAGGCGTCAAATTTCTGAACCTCCAGCAAAGCTTCGGTCGCCTGCAACTGCCCCAGGAAAGCCCCGGCCTGCTGGCCGGCAGTCTTCAACAGATCGTTGACCTCCCAATTGACGTCAAGCTTTGTACGAGCCGTTGCCAGAACGACGAAGCCGATCATCTCGCTCCCCGTTGCCAGAGGGACGACCAGCCAGGCATTGGGCACTTCGACCAGCCACACGGGAAGATCGAGTTGGTCATAACGGAGCGGCATGGATCGATACTCTTCGAGATTGATGACCCAGCCACTATCAAGCAAAAACTGACACAATTTGCTGTCGGCATCTTCAGTAGCCGGGGAGAGAGGCATATTCCAGAACGCCGCCTGCGCAAAGAATCGCCCCGAAGGATCTTTCAACCAGAGGGCACCAGCCGGACTTTCGACCATATCCGCCAAGCCCTTGACCACATGCTGCCCCATTTCGGTAAAACCTTCCTGGGACGACAGGGTATTGGTGAAGCGAAGCCATTCTTCCCGATAATCATAGCGATAACTGAAAAAATGCTTGCCGACCAAAACCCGGAACTTCGCCCGCATCGACCCGGACAAGCTCAATATTCCCAACAGCAACAGCGCAGCAAACAACAAAGCCAACTGGAAAGCCCGCCCCCAATCTCCACCAAAATAGCGAACGTAGTAGCCGGCAGCAGCCATAAACAGAAGATACACACCGACTGCAACCAAAGATGCTGATTGCAAGGCAGCCCGCTGTGAAAGAACGATTCTGGTTTTCCATTCACGGCTGCGTACAGTCGATATTGCTACCAGCGGCACCACCAGGGCATGAACGAAACCGCGGATACTGAAGGCATCCGCATCTATCCGATTGAATAGCAAGGCATCCGAATACAGATAGAGATCAAACAGGGCAGCCCCACCAAGCCCTATGCACAACGGCTTGATGCTCCAAAGCCCGTCAGGAGAAACGTTGCGAAACAATTGCTCGACGAGAACCAGCGCAAATACAGCAAGAGCAAGCGAGTTAAACAAAGCCAGCCGCCGGGGAGGGAAGAAGAAACTGATGTCCAGCGCAACCATGATTTGCGCTGCAATGCCAACGATGAGCAATGCCTGTGCAACACCACCCAGCCAATGCAAGCGGTTTGGCAAAAGCGTACCCTCCAAAGAATCCGGTTTGAGCAACACCAGAAGAAAGAAATACCATCCGCCAAACCGGAAGAGATCGGCAAACAGACTGCCTGTCAGGAAAATCGTTTCGCCGGTTAGCGCGAAAGCAAGACCAGCCATCCCCCACAGCGCGCACAGCACAACAGCAATGAACAAGGCGCGGCTACGCATGCCGGTACGCCACCCAGACGCCAAATAAATGGCAAAGGCAGAATAAATGCAAGTCGCAAGCCCATAACTCCAGGCCGTCATTGTTTCACTGCTTGCATCCAACAGACAAACCTCCTCAGATTGCGCCCCAGTGATATGACGCACCCTGGGAAGGTTGCGTTACTGGGCACCCTTACCCGTAAGTACCACACCTACCGTCTCGAACAAGACCACGATATCCAGAAACAGGGTATGGTTTTTAACATAATACAAATCATACTGGAGCTTCTGGATTGAATCATCGACCGATGCTCCATAGTGATAACTGACCTGAGCCCAACCGGTAACCCCAGGCTTGACGCTATGACGAACAGCGTAAAACGGTATCTCTCGCGTTAGCTGATCGACAAAATAGGGGCGCTCGGGACGGGGGCCCACCAGACTCATATTACCGGCCAGAACACTGTAAAGTTGAGGTAACTCATCAATACGCAACTTGCGGATAATGCGACCGACACGCGTCGTTCGGTCATCGTTAGCTGCCGCCCAGCGTGGCTTGCCATCGCTTTCGGCATCCTTGCGCATGCTGCGGAATTTAACGACGTTAAAGAGGCGACCGTTCAAGCCTACGCGTTCTTGGCGGTAAAATATTGGTAACCCATCTTCCAGCATGATCAGAAGTGCAGTTAAGAACATTACTGGCAGTGCGAGCAGGAGCAGTATCGATGCTGCAATGATATCGAACAGGCGCTTGACGAGTGTCCGGCCCCACCCCTGGCGAAACCCTCCACCAAAAATAAGCCACCCAACTCGCAACGAATCCAGACGAATCTGGCCCAGCGCCCGTTCAAAATAACTGGCTAGACAAAGCACCTTTACACCTGACAACTTGCAATCCAGAAGTTCCCGCAAAGGCAGAATTCCACCACGCCGCTCTTGAACAGAAACAATAATCTCGTCGACCTTCAAGGCATGAGCGGTATCAGACAGAGAGTGCTTGCGGGTCAATGCAAGCTGACTCGGAATGCATATTTCAGTGTCGGACGGACTCGGGTAAAAACCAACAATCTGAATATCCGGATCGGACTTCTTCAGCACCTTGCCTACCGACTCTGCCTCAAAACCGGCACCAAAGATAAGCACACGATGCACCATCAACGGTTCGCTTTGACTGTGTATTGTGTAAACGCGATGCGCAAGTGTCACAAACAAGGCAGCCAAACCCGAAAGTAACAATAAATCGCGATTGACATCCGCAATCGAAAGCAAGGCAAAGACACCGTAAGCGAGAGGAACCGACAGATACAGAGACACGACGGCACGCGCTCGGGTTTGTTCAAGGGTACGGCTATGTACCAGGTGATAAAGGCCAAGCCCGGCATTGAAAACAATCATCACCAGGGCAAATATCACTGCATAAGTAACGATAATTTCAAGATTTACCTGCCCGCCATGGCCTAACCCGATTACCGACGTAAGAACGCAGGCGATCGGAAAAAGAAAGTCGAGAACGATCTGGAAAATTTTCTTCCGATGAATCCAATGGCCAAATACTTTCACCACGATTTGCCCCCCAGCAAAAGTGTATTGCTCCAGAACTCTCTTCTTCCCGAAAACGGAAATTAAGGCGTCTTTCCCATAATCCTTTTCAACACCCAGCCAAATGTCTTGGGGCCGAGGTCTTTCTTGCCCTGACAATATATGTCCTCGGAAATGACAAACATATACTTGCATATATGTATTTTCATTACCGAATATCAGGTATAACCTGTGTTAATAAACACTTATACTCAGAATGGATTTTCAGTCATTTGCATTTTTCCGAAATGCATTTGTTGATTGACCCAGCTTCAAAAGGCTTTGTTGCTTTACCATAAGCCCTCCTGCATGCTTAGCCGGTTGCCGCGCCCCATGATCAATGCCTTGTCCCAGTTACTTCTCTATCAACTTGTCGGGGAACTGCTCGTTCGTGCGCTCGGGCTACCGATCCCTGGACCGGTACTTGGCATGGCTTTTTTGTTCATTACGCTGCTCGCCCGAGGCAGGGTCGGCGATGAGTTGAAGACCAGCGCTGGCTACCTGCTGCAGCATCTTTCGCTACTCTTCGTACCGGCGGGAGCCGGTGTCATGTTGCATCTGCAACGCGTCGGCGACGAATGGCTACCGATAACGGTCGCCCTGGTAGTCAGCACCTTTGCCGGCATGGCTGTAACGGCGCTGGTGCTCAAGACGCTAATGGGAAAACCATCCGAAGAAACTGAGATGATCGAAAACAAGGGAGATAAAGCATGAAGCCAGTGCCATTGACCGAAATCTGGGTTTATCTTTCCGCCTCACCATTGCTTGGCCTGACAATAACGCTGCTCGCCTACCAGTCTGCCTTCTGGATATTCCGGCGGGCCGGACAACGCGCCTGGGCAAATCCGGTGCTGATCGCCGTATTTTTTGTGACGGTTTTTTTGTGGGTGACTAACACCCCTTACCCGCGTTACTTCGAAGGAGCACAGTTCGTCCATTTTCTGCTCGGACCGGCCACGGTTGCGCTCGCCATCCCGCTCCATGCGTACTGGAAACGTCTCCGACGAATGGCAATCCCGCTCGTTGCAGCGCTGATTGCCGGGTCTGTCACCGCTGCCATGTCGGCGGTCTGGATCGCCAAGGTGTTGGGCGCAACGCCGGCAACGGTCTATTCGCTGGCGCCAAAATCGGTGACAACACCGATCGCCATGGGGGTCGCCGAACAGATCGGTGGCCTGCCCTCGCTCACCGCCGTGCTGGTAATCCTCACAGGGATTGTAGGCGCCATGGGTTTCCCAGCCCTTTTCCGCATCCTCCGCATTCGCGACCATGCCACGCAAGGCTTCGCCATCGGCGTTGCTGCCCACGGCATCGGCACCGCGCGAGCCTTTTTGGCAAGCGAAGAAATGGGGGCTTTTTCGGCATTGGCCATGGGACTCAACGGCATGCTGACGGCGGTATTGCTGCCACTGCTGCTACGCTGAAACGGCTGAACAAGAATCAACCGCTACATTGACTTCCACGCCAGCCAGGCGACGAGTCCAAGGATGATCAATAGCCCGATGAGTTCGATATAGGCCATAGCTCATCCCTATCTAAAAAAAGGCGGGGTGCCTGGCACCTCGCCTTTTTCTTGTTAGCAAGCGCCGCAGCAATGCAACGATCGCTGTGACTCTCCCTGCTTTAGAAATGCAACGGCCGTTTGTCGCAGGCCAGCGCGGCTTCGTGCACCACTTCCGACAGCGTCGGATGAGCGTGACAGATGCGGGCGAGGTCTTCGGAAGCGGCACCGAACTCCATCGCCACGACACCTTCGGAGATCAGTTCGGAAGCACTGGCGCCGATGATGTGCACGCCGAGGATGCGGTCGGTCTTGGCGCAAGCCAGCATCTTGACGAAACCGGTTGTTTCGCCCATGCCGAGTGCACGCCCATTGGCTGCGTAGGGAATCTTGCCAACCTTGTAGGCCACACCATCCGCCTTGAGTTGTTGCTCGGTCTTGCCGACCCAGGCGATTTCCGGGCTGGTGTAGAGCACCCAGGGAATGGTGTCGAAATTGCAATGACCCGACTGGCCGGCCATCAATTCGGCCACCATGACGCCCTCTTCCATCGCCTTGTGCGCCAGCATCGGTCCGGCAACGACATCGCCGACCGCCCACACGCCTACCAGATTGGTACGGCAGTGAGCATCAACAACGACACGACCGCGATCGTCAAGGGTAAGGCCGACCGCTTCAGGATTAAGGCCGTCGGTATTGGGAATGCGCCCAACCGAGACAATCAAGCGATCGGCATCAAGCTTCTGTGCCTTGCCATCCTTGTCGGCATAGGCAATGGAAACGCCCTTCTTAGATGTTTTAATCTCGCCGATTATCACGCCGAGTTGAATGTTCAAACCTTGCTTGGCAAATACTTTGGCAGCCTCCTTGGCAACATCGACGTCAGCCACTGAAAGGAATTCGGGCAAGGCTTCGAGAATGGTGACTTCAGAGCCAAGACGACGCCAGACACTGCCCATCTCCAGACCGATCACGCCCGCGCCAATGATCGCCAGCTGTTTCGGAACGGCATCAATATCAAGCGCACCCGCGTTGTCACAGATGATCTTGTTATCGACCGGAACGCCCGGCAGGTGACGCGCGCTGGAACCGGTGGCAACGATGACCTGCTTGGCTTCGACCACGGCTTCACCGACTTTGACTTGCCAGCCCCCTTCGCTCTTCGCAACAAAGGAACCGTGACCATTAAGCAGTGTGATCTTGTTCTTCTTGAACAAGCCCTTGATACCGCCGGTGAGCTGATTGACGATGGAGTTCTTGCGCCCGATCATCGTCGGCACATCGATCTTTGGCGTACCGACCGAGATACCCTGAGCGGCAAAGCTGTGACCCGCTTCTTCAAACAGGTGCGAGGTATGCAGCAACGCCTTGGATGGAATACAGCCAACGTTCAGACAGGTACCGCCCAGACGCGGCTCGCCCTTCGGATCGGCATAGGGATTAGATTCGCAACAGGCGACATTGAAGCCGAGTTGGGCAGCACGAATGGCTGCAACATAGCCGCCAGGACCACCACCGATAACGAGTAAATCAAATTGCTTGGACATTGTTAGCCTCTTTATACATGCCCCTGAGAAAATTCCCTTGGGGACAGAGCAAAAGAAAGCACAGAAGACACAGAGAAGAAATAATCTCCGTGTGCTCTCTGTGCCTCAGTGGTCTCTGTGGTCTCTGTGTTTGAATGCGGTTAATTGTTGATCAAACCCCGAGCAGCATGCGGGTGGGATCTTCCAGGGCTTCTTTCATCATCACCAGGCCGAGTACGGCTTCGCGACCATCGATGATGCGATGGTCGTAGGACATGGCCAGATAGTTGATCGGGCGCACGACAACCTGTCCGTTTTCGACAACAGCACGGTCCTTGGTGGCATGAATGCCAAGGATCGCCGACTGTGGCGGGTTGATGATCGGGGTAGACATCATCGAACCGAACACACCACCGTTGGAGATGGAGAAAGTGCCGCCGGTCAGGTCTTCCATCGACAGCTTGCCATCCTTGGCTTTCTGACCGAATTCGCCAATCTTTTTCTCGATGTCGGCAATGCTCATCTGGTCAGCATCGCGCAGGACCGGAACCACCAAGCCACGCGGGCTACCGACGGCAACGCCGATGTCAATGTAGCCGTGATAGACGATATCGGTGCCGTCAACTGAGGCGTTGATGATCGGGAACTTCTGCAGGGCTGCAACGGCCGCCTTGACGAAAAAGCCCATGAAACCGAGGCGGACGCCGTGAGCCTTTTCGAACTTGTCACCATACTGCTTGCGCAACGCCAATATCGGCGCCATGTTGACTTCGTTGAAGGTGGTCAGAATGGCGTTGGTCGATTGCGACTGAACCAGCCGTTCTGCCACGCGTGCACGCAAACGGGACATCGGCACGCGCTGTTCAGGACGATCACCGAGAGAAATTGACACACTAGGCGCAGCAGCCAGTGCAGAAACAGGCGCTGAAGATGGTGCTGATTTTGGCGCGGGTACGGCGGCGGTTTTGACCTGTGCGCCAATTGCGTCTTCCTTGGTTACACGGCCACCGCGACCGGTACCGGCCACATCAGCCGCAGCGATGCCTTTTTCGTCAAGAATCTTGCGCGCTGCCGGCATGGCTACCCCGGCAGCCGATGCACCACCACCAACAGCAGGCTGGGGTGCCGGACTTGGAGAGGATGCAGGCTGAGTTGCAGACGGGGCTGCTGCCGAGGCAGTAGCCTCGGTATCGATACGAGCGATCAACTCACCCGCTACGACGGTGTCACCATTTTGCCTGATGATTTCAACCAATACACCGCTAGCTGGGGCAGGTAGCTCAAGAACGACCTTGTCAGTTTCGATGTCAATCAGGTTTTCGTCTCTCGATATGGCCTCACCGGCCTTTTTATGCCATGTCACAAGGGTAGCTTCAGCGACGGATTCTGATAGCTGTGGAACGTTGACGTCGATGATCATGTTCACTCCGATTTAAGCAAATTTATACTGTGCGATTTCGCCCAGAGCGGACTCGATCAGCGCTTTTTGTTGTGCGTTATGCTTGCTGTAATAGCCAGCCGCTGGGGAAGGAGACGCCGGACGTGACACGAGCAACAGATGCTGTTTGCTATTGAACGAGCGGTCAAGATGCTGACGTGAGGCGATCCAGTACCAGGCTCCCTGATTACGGGGCTCTTCCTGACACCAGACGATTTCTGTGGCCTTCGGATACTTCGAGAGTTCGGCAGCAAACGATTCCTGCGGAAATGGATAGAACTGCTCAAGACGGGCAATCGCGATATCGGTAATATTTTTCTCGCGGCGAGCGGCCATGAGTTCGTAATAAACTTTGCCTGAACAGAAGATGACGCGTTTTACTTTCTTGACATCAATCGGGTCCACTTCGCCGATCACGCGCTGAAACTCGCCCTTGGAAAGTTCGTCCATGGTCGAAACAGCGTCCTTATGACGCAGAAGCGACTTCGGGGTAAAAACTATCAGCGGCTTGCGCTGCTTGCGAATAGCCTGACGGCGCAACATGTGGAAAACCTGTGCCGGCGTCGATGGCTGGCAAACTTCCATATTCATCTCGGCGCACAACTGCATGAAGCGTTCGATCCGCGCCGAGGAGTGTTCCGGCCCTTGGCCCTCGTAACCATGCGGCAGCAACATGACAAGGCCACAGGCACGACCCCATTTTGCTTCGCCAGAAGCGATAAACTGATCGATGACCACCTGAGCACCGTTGACGAAGTCGCCGAACTGGGCTTCCCAGACCACGAGTTCATAAGGATTCGAGGTGGAATAGCCATATTCAAAAGCCAACACGGCTTCTTCAGACAGTACAGAGTCAAAACATTGGAGCTTTTCCTGTTTCTCCTGCAGATTGGCCAAAGGATAATAGTCGCCCTCGTCCCAGTGCTCGCGGTTCTGATCGTGCAATACTGCGTGGCGGTGAAAGAAGGTGCTGCGACCCACGTCCTCGCCTGAAATGCGCACGCCATAGCCGGAGACCAGGAGCGACGCGTAGGCCAGATTCTCGGCCATACCCCAATCGAAGGGAACGCTGCCCTGCCCCATCAGACGCCGGTCATCAATGATTTTCTTGACCCGGCTGTGCAAGGTAAAATGCTCGGGAATTGAGGTCAGGCGCTCGGACAGCCGCTTTATTTCCTTGACCGGGACGGTGGTATCGCAGTTCTCGATATACTTCTTCGTCAGGAAGGGCGTCCAGTCGATCAGAATCGGATTGGTGTAGCCGGCAATTACCGGGTTGTACAACAACTCTCCGCGATCTAGATGGTCACGATAACTCTGGATCATTTCATCCGGCCCAACGTCCGAAAGTACGCCTTCGGCCACCAGTTTGTCGGCATAGAGCTTGCGAGTTCCCGGATGCGCCTGAATCTTCTTGTACATCAGCGGCTGGGTGACCATCGGCTCGTCTTGCTCGTTATGCCCAAGCTTGCGGAAGCAGACGATATCAATTACGACATCTTTCTTGAACTCTTGCCGGAACTCCATGGCCAACCGCGTAACCAGCGCCACGGCTTCGGGATCGTCGCCATTGACGTGGAAGATCGGCGCATCAGCCATCTTGAAGATATCGGTGCAATATAGCGAGGAGCGATAGTCGCGCGGGTCGGAAGTGGTGAAACCGATCTGGTTATTGACAACAATGTGCACCGTGCCGCCAGTACCGTAGCCACGGGTCTGAGCAAAGTTGATCATTTCCTGGTTGACGCCTTGTCCAGCCACGGCGGCATCGCCATGAATCAGAACCGGCAGAACCTTTTCATGGCTGTTTTCACCACGACGGCACTGGCGTGCGTAAACCGAACCGGCAACCACCGGATTAACAATTTCAAGGTGTGACGGATTGAAAGCCAGCGTTAAATGGCACACGCCTCCAGGAGTCGAAACGTCGGAGGAATAGCCCAAGTGGTATTTGACGTCTCCGGAGGTCAGATCCTGAGCCTTCTTGCCTTCAAACTCGTCGAACAGCATCGCTGGAACCTTGCCCAACGTGTTTACCAATACGTTGAGACGGCCACGGTGAGCCATGCCGACCATGATGTCATCGACACCGACGCCACCAGCAACACGAATCAATTCGTCCAAAGAAACTATCAGTGACTCGCCGCCTTCGAGCGAAAAACGCTTCTGGCCGACATAGCGGGTATGCAAGTAGCGTTCGAGAGTTTCAGCCGCTGTCAGGCGCTCAAGCAAGCGCAGCTTCTGAGCTGCGGTGTAGGTGCCCTTGCCATGGATCGGCTCGATGCGCGCCTGAACCCAGCGGCGCTCGGCGATATTGTTGATGTACATGTACTCAACACCGATCGAACTGCAATAGGTTTCCTTGATGGAATCAAGAATTTGCCCAAAGGAAGCACGCTCAGGGACGCCTCTGAACGAACCGGCGTTGAACGGCGTGTTTATATCGGCATCGGTGAGGCCGTAGTAAGCCGGCTCAAGTTGCTCCAGTTTAGGGCGCGTCAGACGCTTCAGCGGATCAAGGTTGGCCCAGCGTGATCCGACTGTCCGATAAGCGTTGATCATTTGCAGAACACTGACCTGCTTCTTGTCGTCAACGGGCCTGGACGCAGCGACGCGATAACCCCCTTTCTTCGCCTGTTCGGCGAAAGCGTTGACGACCGGCAAATGCGGAACATCGCGGGCGACGGCGCCAGGCAGTTGTGCCAGCTTGTCAAAATAATCGCGCCAGTCGCCAGGAACCGCGGCGGGATTATCGAGGTAGTTTTCGTAGAGTTCCTCTACGAATGGGGCATTCCCGCCGAAGAGGAGAGATGTTCCGAATAGCTGATTCATCATGGCAGTTATCTGTGCTCAGGGTTTCTGGGGCATGTAACGAAAAATTGGCCAGGAATAGCAATTTCCGGCCAAAAGAGGAAGGCGGCGAATTGCAACCGCCGCCTTCTTTTTCTTAACGCTTGTCGAGCGGCGGAACGTCGCGTGCAGGCGTTCCGATATAAAGCTGACGGGGCCGACCAATCTTGTATTCCGGATCGGCAATCATTTCCTCCCACTGCACCATCCAGCCAACAGTACGCGCCAGCGCAAAAATACAGGTGAACATCGAGGTCGGAATTCCGATGGCCTTCTGAACAATGCCCGAGTAGAAGTCAACGTTCGGATACAACTTCTTCTCGATGAAGTACTCGTCTTCCAGCGCGATCTTTTCCAGTTCCATGGCCAGTTTGAACAGACGGTCGTTCTCCAGACCCAGTTCCTTCAGAACGTCGGCACAGACCTTGCGCATCAGCGTCGCGCGCGGGTCGAAGTTCTTGTAGACACGGTGACCAAAGCCCATCAGCTTGAATGAGTCATCCTTGTCCTTGGCACGTTTGATGTACTCCGGAACGCGTGATACATCACCAATCTCTTCAAGCATATGGAGACAGGCCTCGTTGGCACCACCGTGCGCCGGGCCCCACAGACAACCGATACCTGCAGAAATACAGGCGTAAGGATTGGCGCCGGACGAACCCGCCAGACGGACGGTCGAGGTTGAGGCGTTTTGCTCGTGATCGGCATGAAGGGTGAAGATGGTGTCGAGAGCGTGCACCAGAACCGGATTGGGAACGTATTCTTCGCAGGGTGTACCAAACATCATGTGCATGAAGTTGGCTGTGTAACCAAGATCATTGCGCGGGTACATGAACGGCTGGCCGGTGGTGTACTTATAGGCGTAGGCAACAATCGTCGGCAATTTGGCGACAATGCGGTTGAAACTGATCGTGCGATGCTCGGCGTCGGAGAAGTCTTCAGCTTCATGATAGAACGCCGACAAGGCGCCAACAATACCGACCAGAACGGCCATTGGATGGGAGTCGCGTCGGAAGCCCTGATAGAACTTGACCATTTGCTCGTGCAGCATGGTGTGCTGTTTGATGGTTGCTTCGAAGGCTACTTTTTCCTTGGCATTTGGCAATTCGCTGTGCTTCAGCAGGTAAGCCACATCGAGAAAGTTGCAATTCTCCGCCAGTTGCTCGATCGGATAACCTCGATAAAGAAGTTCTCCCTTGTCACCATCAATAAAAGTGATTTTTGACCGGCAAGCGGCGGTGGACAAAAAGCCGGAGTCGTAGGTAAACATACCCGTCTTGCCACCCAGGGTTCTAATGTCAATACAGTCGTTACCAATAACAGGCGTCATGATCGGAAATTCGATGGGTGCCTGTCCATCGATAATCAATGTTGCCTTGCGTGCGGTCGTCATAAAAAATTCCCCGTTCTGGTTTTTGAAATCACATGATCCACGAGAAGTGCCAATTGTGAGGCACTTATCTTACTTTACTCTTACGTCCCGCAGCATGGCCACGACTTCGGACTGCAGCAAATTATCACATTCGCGTTTGCCGGTAATCAAAGGCCAAAGCTCAAGATCTTCCATATCAGCCAGTTCTACAAACACCGCGGCCTGCTCCGGAGTCAGACTTGAGAAATGCTTGTCGAGAAAGTCTCCCAACAGCAAATCCATCTCCAGCATGGCGCGGCGCGTACAACGCCAGCGCAAACGGTTCAATTCTGCGCTGGCCTCCATCAAATTGCTCGCCTGACCATCATTTCCTTGATCTTGCCGATGGCCTTGGTCGGATTCAACCCCTTGGGACAAACCTCGACACAATTCATGATGGTGTGACAACGGAACAGCCGATACGGATCTTCAAGGTCGTCAAGCCGCGCATTGGTCGCCTCATCGCGCGTATCGGCAATGAAGCGATAGGCGTTGAGCAGCCCCGCTGGGCCGACGAACTTATCCGGATTCCACCAGAAGGATGGGCAGGAAGTCGAGCAGCAGGCGCAGAGAATACACTCGTAAAGACCATTGAGTTCCTCCCTTTCATCAGGCGTCTGCAAACGCTCACGCTCAGGTGGTGGTGTATCGTTGATCAGGTAGGGCTTGATCGAGTGATACTGCTTGAAGAACTGCGTCATGTCGACGATCAGATCCCGAACAACAGGAAGACCCGGCAGGGGGCGCAAGACAACCGGCTGCTTGAGTTCGCCGATCTCGGTAAGACAGGCCAAGCCATTCCTGCCGTTGATGTTCATCGCATCGGAACCGCAAATTCCTTCACGACACGAACGGCGGTAAGAAAGCGAATCGTCTTTAGCCTTGATCTTGGTCAGGACATCGAGCAACTTGCGGTCGATAGCCGGATCAACCTCGACCGAAATGTCCTGCATGTACGGTGCATTATCCTTGTCCGGATCGTAGCGGTAAATCTTGAACTGCATGGTGGCCATAGTCATTGACTCCTGAGCGTGAAAGTACCGCGATTAGTAGGCACGCGTCTTGAGCGCGATGGTTTCGACGGAAAGCGGCTTGAGTATCACCGGCTTATAGCTCAGCTTGTTGCCTTCGCGATGCCACAAGGAGTGCTTGAGCCACAACTCGTCGTCCCGGCCATTGGGATTGGCTGCAGTATCCGGCGCATCGTCGCGCACATGAGCACCACGCGACTCCTTGCGAGCTTCCGCAGAAACCATGGTCGACTTGGCTACCTCGATCAGATTGTCAAGTTCAAGAGCTTCAACACGTGAAGTGTTCCAAGTGTTCGACTTGTCGCCAATCTCGGTCAGGTGCACACTTTTCTCGATCTCGCAAATTTTCCGTACGCCTTCTTCCAGCATGTCCTTGAAGCGGAAAACACCACAATGCTTCTGCATGGTGCGTTGCATTTCGAGACGTGTTTCGTTGACGCTGGCACCGGCCTTCTGGGTATTCAGCCGATTCAGACGAGCCAGTGTGGGTTCGGCAAAATTGGCAGGGAGTTCCTTCAGTGCATTGGGGCCAGCCTTGATAGCTTCGATGACCGAATCCCCGGAGGACTTCCCGAACACCAGCAGATCGAGCAGTGAGTTGGTACCCAGACGGTTGGCGCCATGCACTGAAGCACAGGCGCATTCGCCGGCAGCATAAAAGCCCTTGACGGTGCTGCCATCCTGGTTGACGACTTGCCCCTGATAGTTGGTTGGAATACCACCCATCTGGTAATGACAGGTCGGCACCACCGGAATCGGCGCCTTGATCGGGTCAATACCGGCAAACTGGATCGAGATCTCGCGGATACCGGGCAAGCGCTTCATGATTGTCGCCGGATCAAGGTGAGTAATATCCAGCAGCACGAAGTCCTTGTTCGGACCACAACCGCGACCTTCATTTATTTCAGTCACCATGGCACGCGAAACAACGTCGCGCGAAGCCAGATCCTTGGCGTTCGGCGCGTAACGCTCCATAAAGCGCTCGTTGTCCGAATTGCGCAGGATGCCGCCTTCGCCACGTACGCCTTCGGTAATCAGAACGCCCGCGCCGGCTACCCCGGTCGGGTGGAACTGCCAGAACTCCATGTCTTCGAGTGCAATACCTGCCCGAGCCGCCATGCCAAGACCATCACCGGTATTGATGAAGGCGTTGGTTGATGAGTAATAGATGCGTCCAGCACCGCCCGTAGCGAAGATGGTAGCCTTGGAGTGAAAGGCGACGATTTCGCCGGTTTCCATTTCCAGTGCGATAACGCCGAGTACTTGGCCTTCAGCGTCACGAATCAGATCCAGTGCCATCCATTCAACGAAAAACTGGGTCTTGGCACGCACGTTGCGCTGATAGAGCGCATGCAGCATCGCGTGGCCAGTCCGGTCGGCTGCCGCGCAGGCGCGACGTACCGGCTTTTCGCCAAAATTGGACATGTGCCCACCGAAAGGACGCTGATAAATCTTGCCCTCGTCAGTCCGGTCAAATGGCATGCCAAAGTGCTCAAGCTCGACAACCGCCTCTGGCGCCTTGCGGCACATGAATTCGATGGCATCCTGGTCACCAAGCCAGTCAGACCCCTTGACGGTGTCGTACATGTGCCAGTGCCAATGATCTTCCTCGGAGTTGCCAAGCGAAGCGGAAACACCACCCTGCGCCGCAACAGTGTGCGAACGCGTAGGAAAAACCTTGGACAGAACAGCGGTTTTCAGGCCGGCTTCAGAAAGCTGAATGGCGGCGCGTAGACCAGCACCACCTGCTCCGACGATAACAGCGTCGAATTTACGAACGGGAATAGATATCTTGCTCACTTAAACTCTCTCCACAGATCCACAGAATACAGAATCTGCACCGCCCAGCCGGCGTAACCGACCAGCGCCGCAGCGGTTGCAATCATCAGGAGAAGACGCAAGCCGTCCGGCTTGATGTAGTCCATCCAGATATCCCGAATACCGATCCAGGCATGATAAAAGAGGCTCAAGAAAAACAGGAAAGTTGCGAATTTCATGAAGCCAGTGGCAAAAATTCTACTCCAGGCTTCAAAGGAATTCGGACCGACCACGAGAACGTCAACAAAGAATATGACCGAATAGAGCGCCATGATGATGGCCGTCGCACGCTGGATGACCCAGTCCTTGAGACCATAATGCGCCCCGACAAGAATTCGATTTACCATAGCACCTTCACTCCGATAAACAGGGTCAGGGCGATACTCACCGCAAAGACAATCTTGCTGGAAAAGCGCGCCGATTCGAGTTCAATTCCCTTGTGCAGATCCAGCAGAAGATAGCGGATTCCAGCACAGAAATGATGTAAGTAGAGCCAGATCAATCCCAAAAAAATGAGTTTGACCAATGGATTGGCAGCAATGCTCTTGAACATCGAAAAAGTTTCGGGAGAACTGAGACTGCTTTGCAACAACCAGAGAAGAACCGGCAGAAGCAGGAATATCACTGCGCCGCTGACACGGTGAACGATCGACAGAATACCCGGCAAAGGTAATCGAATCGTCATGAGATCAAGGTTTTTCGGTCGTTTCTTTTTGATAGTCATTTCTGCCATGGACATCATCCCCATAAATAAGCGGCCTAAAAGCGACCGCGTATACCTTCATTAATACGAAAAGTTCCAGCTATGATATAGCTTTCCTTTCCTCCGCAAAACCCTACTTTTCTGGGTACTACCCTAGTTCATTGTGATAATAAAAATTCTCTGTCGAATAAAACCCTCTGCGCCATTCCACAGGTTTGTTGTCATAGGTAAAAGTGACGCGTTCGACAAGAAGCAACGGACTCCCCTCGGCCACCTGCAACAATTCTGCACTGACCCTGTCGGCAGAAACGGCGCGCAAGCGCTCGTCTGCACGGATTATACGTACACCATAACGACTCTCGAAGAGACTGTATAGAGACAACTCGTCGGATTTGAGGACATCCAGCGTCAGATCGGGAAACAATTCGCCGGGAAGATAGATTTCATCAAAAACGGCGGGCTCATTGCCAAACCGCAACAGTCGGCGAACAATGATGATCGGTGCAGCCGGCTCAATAGCAAGGGTGCGAGCGACATCCGCGCCGGCCTTCGCACGCCAGCATTCCAGGGGGATGCTCTTCAAGGTGTGCAGATCGGCCTCATCGGAAGCCAGGCGAAGGAAACGGAAAAAAGAACGCGGGTCATTGTGCGTGGCAACAAATGTTCCCTTGCCTTGCCGGCGCACCAGCAAATTCTCGGCCGCCATTTCGTCGATCGCTTTGCGCACTGTACCCTGACTCACGCCAAAGCGATCCGCAAGTTCGGATTCGCTGGGAATGACATTGCCCGGACCCCATTCTCCAGATTCAAGGCTTCTCGTAATCAGTTCCCTGATCTGTCGATACAGCGGACTGAAGGTCGGTGAATGGATGGTCGTTGGCCGGTTCATGGAGCATGAATTTCAGCACAAATTCTGCTTTTCGTCCATCCTATTATTAATATCTTATATATGACACAGGATGCTTAAGGCAGCAATTGACACCAGTGGACATTCGCTCTTATGATCCTTCTCTGTTTTTACTCACCTCAAACAAACCAGTTTCGGACAATGCAACAGTCGTTTTCTGGTTTTTTCTAGTTCATCGTTT
Source organism: Propionivibrio sp. (assembly GCF_049316945.1). GTDB lineage: Bacteria > Pseudomonadota > Gammaproteobacteria > Burkholderiales > Rhodocyclaceae > Propionivibrio. The sequence goes on from NZ_JBMOJE010000011.1 coordinate 31,738, forward strand.
TCCACAGGAGCCGCACCATGTCTAAAGCCCCAATTCGTGTCGCTGTTACCGGCGCTGCCGGCCAAATCGGTTATAGCCTGCTCTTCCGCATCGCCTCCGGCGAAATGCTCGGAAAAGACCAGCCGGTCATTCTCCAGCTTCTCGACCTGCCGCAAGCCCAGAAGGCCTGCCAGGGCGTCATGATGGAACTCGACGACTGCGCCTTCCCGCTACTCGCCGGCTCGATGGCCACCGATGATCCGAGCGTCGCCTTCAAGGATGCTGATGTCTGCCTGCTGGTCGGCGCCCGTCCGCGTGGCCCCGGCATGGAGCGTGCTGATCTGTTGTCCGCCAACGGCGCCATCTTTACCGTTCAGGGCAAGGCCATTGCCGAGAACGCCAAGGAAGATGTCAAGGTTCTGGTCGTCGGCAACCCCTGCAACACCAATGCGCTGATCGCCGGCTCTGCGGCAAAGAAAGTTGGCCGTACCAACCCGGCCAACTACCACGCCATGCTGCGTCTTGATTACAACCGCGCCGTCCTGCAGCTCGCCGTCAAGAGCAAGCGCCCGGTCTCCAGCTTCAAGAATCTCGTCGTCTGGGGCAACCATTCCCCGACCATGTATGCCGACTATCGCAACAGCACATCGAACGGCGACAATGTCAAGACGCTGATCAACGACCCCGCCTGGAACAACGACGTTTTCCTGCCAACCGTCGGCAAGCGTGGCGCGGCCATCATCGACGCACGCGGTCTCTCATCAGCCGCTTCCGCTGCCAACGCCGCCATCGACCACGTTCATGACTGGTTCCTCGGTGCTGCTGACTGGGTCACCATGGGCGTTCCGAGTGATGGTTCCTACGGCATCCCCGCTGGCATCGTGTTTGGCTTCCCCTGCGAGTGCAAGGGCGGCTCGTACAAGATCGTTCAGGGCATTGAAATCGATGAGTACTCGCGCGCGAAGATGAACATCACCCTCAAGGAACTGACCGACGAGGCTGAAGCAGTCAAGGGTATGCTCTAAGCAGAAGGTTGCATCTCCAAAAAACCGCAGCGAGTCTGCGGTTTTTTTTCGTCTTGATTTCCACCCCGTCGCTGTAGAATTGCTCATTGCATCCAATTCGGAAAACCGCCACGGTCGCATTGCCGTGCGCATCCACGACATCACCCTTGATTACTGGCAACAGTATCTCGAAATCATCGTATCCCTAACCGGGATACGCCTGCCCTTCATCACCCTGCCCAAAGCACGCGGCACGAATGAGCCTTTCAGCCGCTGCTCGGCAACGTTTTTTTGATTGATCTGATGAGCATTCAGGAATTGACGCAAGCCTTGCTGAAGTTTCGCGACGAGCGGAACTGGGCGCAATTTCACACCCTGCGCAACCTGATCGTTTCGCTCAATCTGGAAGCGGCTGAATTGCTCGAACTGACGCAATGGAAAAGCGAGGAGGAAATGTCAGCCTTGTTTAACGAGGAAGGTACACAGGAAGCGCTTCGTGACGAGTGCGCCGATGTGCTGCTCTATCTGCTGCTCATCGCCGACAAAGCCGGAATAGATTTGCTGGAAGCGGCCCGTAGCAAGCTCGAAAAAAACGCCGTAAAATATCCGGTTGAGAAGGCCTATGGCTCAAGCCGGAAGTATACGCAACTTGAGGATTGAAGCGCCTTGATAAATGCAACAAACCCACCGGGGTACTAGCCCTCCAGTTGCTCCAGCTTATAGCCAGCGCCTGAATCCATCCCGAGCACGTCCACCAGGTACGGCATCACTTCAGCAAGCGTGCCGTGCAGCGTCCAAGGCGGATTGATGATGAACATTCCGCTTCCATGCATCCCGAAGCCATCCTTGGTCGGTTCGTTGACGCGCAAGGCCACATGAAGCCAACTCTTGACCGGAAGACGCTTTAAACGCTGCGGCAATTCATGGGCGTCCAGGCGGGTAAGTTGCGGATACCACAGCGCATAGGTTCCACCGGGGAAACGCGATAACGACTCTTTCAGCACATGAAAAACCCGCTCGTAGTCCTGCTTGTCTTCGTAGGAAGGATCGATCAGAACCAGGGCACGACGTGACGGTGGCGGCAACAGCGCCTTGAGTCCGGCAAAACCGTCCGTCGGTTCCACAATCACCTGTTTTCCGGCGTCCAGAAAGTTTTCCTGCAACAGGCGCGCGTCCTTGCTGTGCAATTCAAAAAGGCGCAATCGATCTTGCTCACGCATCGTCCACAAGGCGAAATATGGCGAACCCGGGTAGGCCCGCAAGCGACGATCAGGATTGATCTTGCGCACCAGTTCCACATATTCGGCCAGTGGTGCCGGCAGGTCATTGCGCCCCCACAAGCGACCGATCCCTTCCTTGTACTCGGCGAGCTTGACCGCATAACCGGAATCCAGCGCATAGGCACCGGCCCCAGCGTGCGTGTCGACGTACCAGAACGGCTTGTCTTTTTGACCGAGATATCGCGTCAGTTGGACAAGGACAAGATGCTTGAGGACGTCGGCGTGGTTGCCGGCATGAAAGGCATGACGATAGCTGAGCATGGGCGAGATTGCCTGCGATGGCGACTGGGGAAACGATTGAATGCCGGGCGACGGCAATAAGTCCGTCAGGCAAACAGGTACACCGGCCTAACGGGCATGGCTATACAAGGCGCCCCAAATTATGAAAGCCCTGCCCGTTTCCCTCACCCCCGACCCCTCTCCCAGAGGGCGAGGGGAGGTTCGAGAGTCGCTAGCGCGACTTTCACGCTAACAACAGCGCCGGGTACTATTCCTGTACTTGTCGATCAGTTTCCAGCGCTAGCCGGATCGGCATCCGACGGCACCCCGGCTTCAGAGGAAGCCTCGTTAATATCGCCATCAGCGGGGGTTTTCTCCGCAAGTTTACGCAGGCGCTTTTCTTCCTGCTTTCTCTTCTTTTCCAGATCTCTCTGACGTTTTTCAAACGAGTAATTTGGTTTTGCCAAAACAATGTCCCTGATCGGCACAGAAGCCGAATGAAGCGCTACGAAAAAAATGACCAAGTCCAGAGTCGCCCGTAACCAGCACCAGCGACACCAGAACCTGAGTTTGCAAAATCAATCAGTAGCGATTTCCACCACCACCACCGCCACCTGAACCGCCACGACCGGATCCGTAGGGACCACGCGCGCCACCGCCGCCGCCTCCGGGGCCGCGACGAGCACCGCCACCGCCACCACCACCACCGCTACGCGGCTCCTGCGGCCGGGCTTCGTTGACCGTCAAGGCACGACCGTCGATGCTCTTGCCGTTGAGTGCGGCAATCGCGGCCTGAGCCTCTTGATCCGAACCCATTTCGACAAAGCCGAAACCTTTTGATCGTTGCGTTTCACGGTCTGTAATTACCTGAACTGAAGTCACCGTACCGTGCGCGGCAAACATCTGCTCCAGATCGTTCTTGTTGATGTCGTAGCTTAGATTGCCGACGTATAGCTTCGTGCCCAATTGAGAACTCCCAGGTTAATACGTTGAGGAAACTGCTGTGCAACAATAGCAAGGCCGGACGCCGGAGTCTAATAAAAATTGCATACGCAAAAAGCAGTCGCTACCCCGGAAGAGCGATCCTGTTGTCCGTACTGAACTGATAATCGCGGAAAACATGCTCGGCGCTGAGCAACTGATAGCTGCCATCATCGAGTTTACGTGTCGTATCCTTGAGGCGATAGGTGTAATGGCCACAGGTCCACAGATCGAAGTTGCGCATCTGCGTACACAGGCAAGTCTTGTCCTTCACCGAAATACGCTTCACTCCCGGATGGGCGGCGACTTCCCGATTATAGGCGGCGATGTAGGAGCAATTGCCGGTGCTGTCGAGCAGATAGCCGTAGGCTTCGCAGTTGGGGCGGATGCCGTCGCCAATCGCCGGACTGTTGGTCAGCATGCGCATCGGATAACCGGTAGGTGAAATCTGGTTGACCTCGATCTGATCTTCACTGGCCTTGAAATAAAGCTGTTGCACATCTTCGGGCAACCCGCATTCCTTGGCGACGGTAAAGCGCGTTGCCACTTGTACCGCAGCAGCGCCGTTTTCGAGAAAGGCCACCGCATCGCTGCCGGTAAACACTCCGCCAGCCGGAATCAGCGGAATATCGAGTTCTTGAGCCAGCAAAAACTGGCGAATCTCGGCAACGATGGTCGCCAGATCATACTCGGCCCAGTCCATGCCAAAACCCAGATGGCCGCCGGCCAATGGCCCTTCGACCACCACGTAATCGGGCAAGCGATTGGTGCGTGCCGTTTTGCGCAGAAAGAGTTGCAAAGCACGCAAGGATGAAACGATGATGCCCAGCTTGGCATCGCGAAAACGCGGGTGATCCTCGATCAGCGCAAAGGAGCCGAGATGAAGTCCGGCGGCCAGTGTGATGCCGTCGATACCGGCATCCAGCGCTTCGCGCATGCGAACACGCAAGGTCTCCCTGGGCGCGTTCATGGTCAATTTCTCCATGCAGTTGACAAAGATGAGGCCGTCGCCGCGCTTGGCTTCCATCGTCTTGCCGACGTGCATTCTCGTCGCTTCGGCCAGTTGACCGAGATCGAACTGAACCACGGACTTGTCCGAATTGGCAACGTTGAACTTGTACTGCTTGAGTTTATCCTTGACGAACTTGGCATTGAATCGCCGGTCGGCAACGGTGTTGACCATGGCGTCGGAGATGTGGCCGACCCCGCCTAAACGAGCCGCCTCAAGTGCCAATTCGGCCGTTGAAATGTCCACCCCCATGCCACCAATAATGATCGGCACAAACTCCTGCTTTCCGAACTTCAAACGGAAATCATCAACACACTTCATCTATGTCCTTCCAGAACCCGAACAGGCAGTTTTCACCGCAACGACAGGCCTTCAAAAACTACACGAGGCAATATTATCGCTCATCCGGACACCAATTTGCTTGTCGGACAATTCAAAACATTGACTCATTTACTCGGATGTCTTTCATTTGTCCGAATACGACCGCCTTTGTTCGCGGCGTGTATTATCGTCCGCATCAGAAATTCGAACCAGGAGTACGCCATGTCCGACTGCAGCGAACACGAAAACACATCACTCCCATCATCCGGCATTGGCATTCCGCGCCTGAACAATTTTGACGCACCGGCTTTCGAACAGGCGGTCAGCGACATGCTCAAGGCATGCGGTATCGCGCCGGACGTCGAACATATGGGCAGAACCGCGCAACGCGTGCGCGAACTGTGGCAAAAACGCCTGCTTGGCGGCTATGACCTCGACCCGGCCAGCGCGCTGGGCGAGGGGTTTGCCGACCATCGCCGTGACATGGTAGTGGTCCGTGGCATTGCCGTGCATGGTGTCTGCCCGCACCATCTGGTGCCCTTTCGGGGGATCGCCCATGTCGCTTATCTTCCTGGAGGTCGTCTGCACGGATTTGGCCGGATCGCCCGCCTGGTCGACGCCATCGGCCACCGCTTTACCTACCAGGAATGGATGACTCGGGATGTTGCCGAAGCGTTGATGCAGCATGGCATGGCCCGCGGCGCCGCCTGCGTGGTTGAGGCCGAGCAATTGTGCCTGCTGCTTGGCGAAGACCGGCGCGGTGACGAACGCGTCATCACCCAGTCCTTCACTGGGGAGTTCGAAACATCGGATCAGCTCCGCAACGAATTTCTGCGCGCCATTGGCAGCGTTCGCCGCAACGACTGAACCTTAAAACCTCAGTTTAACCACGGCGAACACGGCGGGCACAGCGAAAAGCCTCAGTTTTTTAGGATTTCATGGCTCACCCAAAGGGTGAATTATGAAAATATTGCAAGTCATTGATTTCCCGTTGTGTTCGCCGTGTTCGCTGTGGTCAACTGCCTTTTCTAGGCTGAATCCGCTGTGGCTCGAGATTTACAAGCCGGTAAGGGTCAACGCCAAAGGTGTCGTCAAGGCGGCCAGGCCGGTTGACAACACCAGGCTGCTGGCAACCGGTCCTTCAAGCACCTTGAATTGCCGCGACATGATGAAGACGTTGGCTCCCACGGCAATCGACGAGAGCAATACCACCACCCGTGTTTCCATCAGCGGCAATCCGAGCAACCTGGCCAGCGACCACACCACGATCGGCTGTATGAGCAGTTTGACTGTGCAGATGGCGACGCTGATCTTCCAGCCCTTGAGCACACCGTGTTCAGCCAGCCCCATGCCGAGCGCGATCAACGCCATTGGCGCCGCCGCCTGCCCGACCATACTGAGCGGCACATCAATGGCCACTGGCAACGGCCACCCGGTCAAACCGAACAGCGCTCCGGAGAGAATCCCGGCGACAATCGGGTTGGTCAGCACCCCGCGTAGCGTCTTGGCAAAACCCTTGGCTGAAAAACTTCCGTGTCGTGCCCACTCGACGGAAACGGTGACCAGCGTCCACAGAATCAGCGCGTTGAACACCAGCACCAGCGCCACCGACGGAACCGCCGCATCGCCAAGCGCCACCTTGGCCAGCGGCAATCCGAGCAGGACATTATTGGAGAACACACCTCCGAGCGCGAATACCGACTGCGAGACGCCGTCGAGGGCAAATACTTTCCAGGCGATCAGCCGACCGATGACAAAAACAATCAGACAACCGCCAAAGAAGGCGATCAGCAGGCGCGCATCGACGGGAGGCAACTTGGAGAGGTCGCTCATCAGACGAAACAACATCGCCGGTAGCGCAACCGAGAAGACGAATTGAGTAAGGTTCTCGGACATCGACTTCGGCCAGCCGGAAAAGCGCATCAGCGCGTAACCGACAAAAACCAGCACAAAGAGCGGTGCGGCAAGCGCCACGTGGTGCAGAAAGGTATCCACTAAAATCGCACGCTCCTGAATGAATCAGTCGAGACAAGCCTCGCCGAACCGGTGCGGAAGTCTAAAGGATTTGATGAGGCATGTGCTGACCGTGGAATCGCGCGACAATACGCGCCGCACCATCAACCAACTTTCAACCTGGAAAAAGCAGTTGACCACAGCGAACACAGCGGAAAAACAATGACTTGCAATGTTTTCATGAATCACCCTTTGGGTGAGCCATGAAATCCTGAAATGCTGAGGATTTTCGCTGTGCCCGCCGTGTCGCCGTGGTTTGAACTGCGGTTTTTAGGTTCAACAAGACTAACAACCAAGACACAGCGCCATGTCAGCAACGCCTCATTCCGTATTAGCGGAGCAAGAATTCAAGCTGATCCACGCTGATCACGCGCTGCTTGTCGTCAACAAGCAAAGTGCACTGCTTTCTGTGCCCGGACGCGGTGAAGACAAGCAGGATTGCCTGATCAGGCGGGTTCAGGCCGAATACCCGGATGCGCTGATCGTGCATCGCCTGGATTTTGACACCTCGGGACTACTCGTTCTGGCGCGCGGCAAGGCCATGCATCGCAGCCTGAGCATCCTGTTTCAGGATAGGCTGGTGGATAAGCGCTACATTGCCGTAGTCGATGGCGAACTCGCGCAGACCTCGGGCGAAGTGTGTTTGCCGCTCATCGTCGATTGGCCAAACCGTCCGCGCCACAAGGTCGACTTCCAGACCGGCAAACCCTCGCTCACCCGCTACCGTGTGCTGAGCTACAACGCCATCGAACACTGCTCACGCCTGGAACTCACCCCCGAAACCGGTCGTACGCACCAGCTTCGCCTTCACATGCTGGCGCTCGGCCACCCGATCCTCGGCGACTCGCTCTACGCTGATCCCGTGAGCAAGGAAAAGGCAGATCGGCTCCTGCTGCATGCGGAATATCTGGCCTTTGTACATCCAGAAAGCGGTGAGCAGTTAAGCTTTACCTGTGCCCCCACCTTCTGACCAAGCATCAGACCACCTGCATCACTCCTCAGATCATCATGAAAATTTCCAATCATCCACTCTGGCTGGTCGGCTTCCGCCCATTTTTTGCACTGGTCTGCTTATCCGGTCTGAGCCTGCCCATTCTGTGGGTACTGATCTTTTCAGGAACCATGGTGGCACCGACCACCTCGTTATCGCCCAATCAGTGGCACGCCCACGAGATGTTCTTCGGTTTTGGCTGGCCGGGAGCACTGATCCGAAGCGTCGGACCGCCTCCGACGGTCATGAGGGAGCATGCCCTGCAAGGCTCATGAATAGGCGATCTACAAACCATTAGCTCCAAGAGTGGCGTATCTATTGGCACTGCGACATGATGCACTGTAGAACGCCTATTGGCGAGGCTTCCAGCGATGCACCTGCACTCGCTATGCTCAGCTTTTCAAGAGAGAATTTAACACCGAAGGCGGATGTGCTGGCTCAGGGCAAGGAAATTCATCATAGGGCCTGTCCGCTGATCACAGACTCGATTTTCAGCAAATGGCTACGCTGGACGGTCATCGCCGACAACAGGTTGCGCAGCAGCCACCCATTGGCCACCACCAGTGCCAGCCCGGCCGGATAGACAAACCACGTCGGCCAGAACACGGCCAGCAACATCAGAACGTACGCGGCAAAGTGCGCCAGCATCTGGCGATCCATTTCCCGCTCGGCAATGATCTTTTTCATGTTGGGCGCCATCACCCGCCTTTTCCCTTGGTACTGCCCCTGATTCTGCAGGTGAAGCCAGACCAGAAAAGGGACAATCTTGTAGAGCATGCCCACCATGACCGACATGAAACCGCCAAAAAGCAGGAGCACGCCGCACAGCAACGGCCAACCCTGCCACTCGCCAAGCAGCGGAAAAACCCTTGCCGCCAGCCACACGGCACAGGCGGCCAGAGCGCTCAGCATGGCGACCCGCCAGCCATGCTGGGAAGCATCGAAACGGGCGCGTTTGCTGCGCCGCTGAACATTCAGCGTGACGCCGGCAAAGAGGGCTGAAACAGCCACCAGCGCAGTGCCAAGCAAGGTCGAGGCGAGATCCCACTCGCTCAATTCGGCAATGGTCCACAGTAACGCCACGGCCAGCGCAAACATTGAAAACCGGCGGCATAACCAGTCAGGATAAGCGGGTGTTATCTGAAACATGGGAACCACCACAAAGGCGACCGAGGCCAGCAAAACCGTCCCCCAGGCCGTAAATCCCCAGCCCAAATGAATATCCACCAAGCGCAAAAGTGGCAGATTGAGCGACCAGCCAAGCGACACGGCCAGCAGCACGCCGAGACCAGCGGTGACACTCAAGCCCACAAGAGCAAGTTTCAGCCCGCCAATGGTCGGACTCGAAGGCGGAATACCCTGCAGTGCATGCGCTGCTGATCCGACAAAAAATGCCACGCCCACGGCAAAGAACAGTGCAGCAAGCTTGAACAGGAGTGGCGAAAAACTCAGGAAAGCGAATGCCAGGAACAGTGCGCCCAAACTTATCGAGGCATGAACGATACTCACCACCCGCATCGGCCTGACCATATTGGCGCCGGCGACGACAGGCATGATCTGCACCAGCGCACCGAGCATGACCTGCAGCATGAATCCGGCGGTAATCAGATGGGTCATCGCCAGCACCGCGGGGGTCCAGCGCGAGGCCAACGAATCCGGCCCACTCCACAGCACCAGCAAGCCGGCGAGGATGGCGAATACAGGCGCCGTCAGGAAGAAACGAAACGGCGCGCCGAGCGGTGGCGACTGATCATAAGAAAGAAGCGCTTGCACCTTCGCTCAGGCTCCGCCGTAACAGTTGCACGAAAACACTGGTGAAAAACCGGTTACCGCGGCTTGTGCCAAATCAGGACCTCAACCGACCCATCCGGCTGACGCTCGGTCTGCCATATAAAACCGTTAAGTTCCAGTGCCCGATAAAGCGGAACGGGCTCGCGTCCAACCAGCAGCAGAAGCTTCTGGCCCGGCTCGATCGTGTCAAGCGCCTCAATGGTCTGCACGAAAGGCTCCGGTGGCTCCATGCTGCGGCCATCGATCACCCGGTCAGCCTTCGCGTGAGTCATGGCATCGGCTCCGTTGCATTAATTCCCCTCTCCAGTTGCGGCACCAGTGTTTCAAGCTGAGCGGCCAGATGCTGGTCGCACATCGGATAGAGTATGTTTTCTTCCTTCATGTTGTGCTGCTGCATCATGATCAGCAGCGTTTCGGCATATCCCGAATAGTCGTCGGCATCCCTTGCCGCCATGGCGTCTCCAGCCGCTGCCATCAGTTCCTTCATCTGCGCATGCTCGCCACGCATGACCTGTGTTGGCCCCATGGACATCCCGGTGCGCGCTTCAAAGGCGGGAAACAGGATCGATTCCTCGACGGCAAAATGCCGCCGCATGGCGTCCCGCAATTGGTCAAATTGTGTTGTGGCATTACCCCACTCTCCACTGGCGACCGACTGCTCGACGGCAACAAAACAGTCGTCGCACTGCCGATGGTCATCGGTCATCAAATCCCGGATACTTTCCATGTAATCACTCACAAAGTCATGGCGGAAAATTCTCCGGCAACAACGAACCTCATGTATTGATGAAGATCAAAACGGAAAAAAAGAAGGCTTTTCGCCCCGGGAAACGCAAATCGCCGCCTCTGCAGCACAGCCTTTCTTGATTCCATTGTTCTTCCGGCGCTTTTCCGGCTATATTGAAAACACGGTCATAACAATGAAAAGGAGTCTTCATGTTCAAGCACATTCTCATTCCTACTGATGGTTCGCAACTATCCCAGGACACGTCCCGTCGCGCGGCTTCCTTCGCCAAGGAAACTGGCGCGCGCGTCACCGCTTTTTATGCCAAGCCTGAATATCCGGTGACCTACTACGGCGAAGGTGCACTCATTGACTCAACGACACCGGAACAATTTGCCGAACTTGCCGAACAGCAGGCGCAGCAGATTCTCGGATTTGTCGAAGGGCTCTGCCTGGAAGCGGGTGTGAACTGCACCAAACTGGCACTGACCAGCGACATTCCCTACGAAGCCATCATCGAGGCCGCAAGCCAGAGTGACTGTGACCTGATTTTCATGGCTTCGCACGGTCGGCGGGGATTCAGCGGCCTGTTGCTGGGCAGCGAGACCAACAAGGTTCTCACCCACTCGAAAATTCCGGTGCTGGTCTACCGTTGAGTTTCCGACATTACAATTGCCGGAGCCTGGGCTCGCCTTAGCAGGCGGGGATCGTCGAACAATGAGCTGATTTCGACCCGGTAAATATCCGGGTTGTCCGGCACGACATAGAGGACAGGCGTCATCAACTCCTCGAATATTCCGCGCAGACTGCGGGCGCCGGTTTTGTATTCAATGGCGATTTCGGAAATCTGCTCGAACACTTTCGGGCTGATACTCAGTTCGACGCCTTCAGCCTTGAATATTTCGATGAACTGCTTGTAGATCGAGTTTTTCGGCACGCTCATGATTCTGACCAGCATGTCTTTGCTCAGATTCTGGAAGTTGGCGATGATCGGCAAGCGACCGGTAAATTCGGGAATCAACCCGTACTCGAAAAGGTCGGTCGGTTTTACCCGCTTGTTGAGCCGCTCCAGAATGTTCTTGTTGTCTTCACCGGACGTCGAGATGAACCCGAAGCCATGGGTCTTGGACATGATGTTCTCCAGCCCGACAAACGCCCCCCCGCAGATGAACAGGATGTTGGTCGTATCAATGTACTGATTGCTCTTCAGCTTGACCGGCGAGCCTTCCATGATCTTCAGCAAGGCGTGTTGCACGCTCTCGCCGGAAATCACCCGCGCTTCGGCTTTTGTCGCCTTCAGCTTGTCGATCTCATCGATGAAGACGATGCCAAGTTGCGCCTGTTCGACAAGCCCATCGGCTTTGTCGACGAGGCGTTGCAAGACCGCCTCGATCTCTTCATTGACGTACTTGGTCTGCGCCAGGGAAGTCGCATCGGCTGTCACGAAGGGAACCCCCAGCATTCTTGACAGGGTGTCGCAAAGCAGGGTTTTCCCGGTTCCGGACGAACCGATCAGCAGAACATTGCTCTTGGCAATGGCTCCGCTGTCTGGACGAAAGGTAGAAATCTTCTTGTAGTGCGAATAAACAGCAACCGCCAGCACCTTCTTGGCCTCCTCCTGACCAATCACGTACTGGTCAAGATAGGCAACGATCGAACTGGGTGTGGTTTCTTTGGCTAGCAAGGTCTTCCCCTTCATCGACAAAAACGCGAATAACAACGCAAACGCCCTATGTTATTCCGAATCAAGGCGCGATAGCGGATGCACCCTGCGCCGATGATGCGCTATGCTTCGTTTCCTTAAACCTAGAAAAAACAGTTGGCCACAGCGAACACATCGGAAAAACAATGACTTGCAATGTTTTCATGAATCACCCTTTGGGTGAGCCATGAAATTTCGCTGTGTCCGCCGTGTCGCCGTGGTTTGAACTGCGGCTTGGGTTAAATGTAATCTCAAGTGATTTGCCGGGGGGCGGGATAATGTTCGAATGGTGGCATTGGGTAGTACTCGGATTCTGCCTGGCGATGGCCGAACTGGTGGTTCCTGCTTTTTTCATCATCTGGTTCGGAATCAGCGCCATCGGCGTCGGAATCATCCTGCTGATCGCCCCGGGTCTGGCTGTCGCAACGCAAATACTGCTGTGGGCAGGACTCTCGGCCGTACTCGTTGGCGTCTGGTTTCGCCACCTGCGGCCGCGCACGGTAACAACGGTGGGCACTTCGGCCGCTTCGGTGGCGGGCGAAGTCGGTGTCCTGACAACCGACATCAACCCGGAAATACGTGGCAAGGTCCGCTTTCAAAAACCGGTGCTGGGTTCCGATGTATGGGAATGTTACGCAGATACAAAAATCAAGGCCGGCGAGCGTGTCCGCATCGTCGTCGTCGAAGGAAATTTCGTTAAAGTGGAGAAAGAAAAATGACCGGCATGATCGTCACCTCACTCGTATTCCTGGCCTTCGTCATTGTTACGACGGCCAAAGGCGTGCGCATCATTCCCCAGGGAGAAGAATGGATCGTGCAGCGTCTGGGCAAGTACCACGTGACCTTGATGCCTGGTCTGCGCTTCATCATTCCTTATTTTGACACCGTCGCCTACAAAGTCACGACCAAGGACATCATCCTCGATGTGCAGGAGCAGGAGGTCATCACCCGCGACAACGCGGTCATCGTGGTCAACGCCATTGCCTTCATCAAGGTCACCGACCCGGTAAAGGCCGTCTATGGCGTTCAGGACTACTCTGAAGCCATTCGCAACATGATCATGACCACCTTGCGCTCGATTGTCGGCGAGATGGAACTTGACCAGGCGCTTTCGCAACGCGACATGATCAAGGCGCGCCTGAAAGCGGGCGTCGCCGACGAGGCGCTGGATTGGGGGCTCACCGTCAAATCGGTCGAAATCCAGGACATCAAGCCCTCGCAATCCATGCAGCGCGCTATGGAACTGCAGGCCGCCGCCGAACGGGAACGGAAAGCCATGGTGACGCGCGCCGAGGGTGAGAAGCAGTCGATGATCCTGAGCGCTGAAGCGCGCCTGGAATCGGCCAAGCGCGACGCCGAAGCGCAGATCATGCTGGCCGATGCGTCCTCGCAGGCGATTACCAAGGTAACTGGCGCCTTTGGCGAAAACGAATTGCCGATGCTTTATCTGCTTGGCGAGAAGTACATCACCAGCATCACCAAGCTGGCCGAATCGCAAAACGCCAAGCTCGTGCTGCTGCCAGCCGATCTGCAAAGCACCCTACGCGGTCTGTTCCAGAAGCTGCCAAAACCCTGATATCTTTGAAAATAGTCAAAACCCATGGCCCGAGGCCAGGCTACGCGCCCGCAGAGACACAGAGGCGCAGAGAAAAAGCGGAGGAATCCTTGTTCTCAAAGGTTTTCTCTGTGTAACCTCTGCGCCTCTGTGCCTCTGCGGTGAGATTTCAGGCACTTCATTACATGCTCTGAAACAAAAACACAGCGCACTCCAGGAACCAAGCCCTTGCCGGATAACAAACACCTGCTTCGCGGCTATCTCGCCGCCGCGGCCACGCTGGTCATGTGGTCCGGGTTCTCGCTTGTCTCGCGGCTTGGCGGCAAGAGCATTCTTACACCTTACGACATCTTTGCCCTGCGCCTGATTACCGCGTCCCTTGTTATTCTCCCTTTTGCCGGGAGCCTGCCGGCAGGAATCTGGCGTGATGGCCGTCTGTGGTTGCTGGCGATACTTGGCAATCTGCTCTACTGCCTGCTCGTCTATCAGGGTTTCAAGTACGCTCCCGCCGCGCATGGCGCCATCCTGCTCGCCGGCCTGCAGCCTTTCCTGATCAGCGCGATAGTCTGGCTGATTGCCGGCACGCGTCCGGGCCCGATGCGCAGCGTAGGACTCGTATTGATTGCCACCGGAATCGTCTGCGCCGCCATGCCCTACTTCACCCATTGGTCCGCCGATTCGGTTATTGGCGATCTGCTGATTCTCCTTTCTTCAATCTCCTGGGCTTTCTACAGCGTATTTGCCGCACGCTGGGGTTATGCAGCATGGACGCTGACACGCGCCGTAGCACTCGGCTCGGCCGTGCTTTACCTGCCGGTTTACGTGCTCTGGCTACCCAAGGAACTGGCGGCGGCACCACTGTCGATGATTGTCATTCAGAGCATCTTCCAGGGCGTCATCGCCACTATTCTGGCCATGCTGACCTACCTGAAGGCTATCTCCATCCTCGGCACGGAGCGCGCTGCCGCCTTTCTGGCGCTGGTACCCATCGTGACCGGCATTATTGCCGTTCCACTTCTGGATGAAGCGCTGACGGCCTGGCTACTGAGTGGCCTGTTTTTTGTGTCGCTGGGTTCCTACATCGCCTCACGCTACGGAGCCACTCCGATCAGGAATTGATCCATGCATAACCGCCTGGTCGCTCAAGTGCACCAGGTCAGCATCAGCAGATAGCCGCTCACCCCCAGAATGACGGTACCCAGCACGTGCAGGATCGGCCGCCAATAGCCGATCTTGTAGTGCTGCCGCCCGGGAGCGCGTGCCATGCGGGTCTCTTCAACCCAGTGGGTTACTTCGCCCAGCGTGAAAACGCAAGCAATGGCAAACACGAAGGAACCGCTGATAATGGTGGCCAGTTGACCTTCGCCGGTACGGCATGAAAAGCCCATCTGAAGCAGTCCGCGCGTCAGCGGATCAAACCCCGTTGCCATGCGGATACCGGCAACGGCAAGCAGAACCAGCAGCAGAATCACAGCAAAGTAAATCCAGAACTCGCGGGTTCTGATGACCTGACCCAGTGTGATGATCTGAACTTTTAATTCCCTGAAGAAACCTGAAAACATGGTGCACAAACTCCAATAGAACAATGAACCCATTTAAACATAGAACCTCATCCGCCAGAACGACGGTAGCCGGTAATGAATGTCACTTTGCTCAACCCCGACGATCAGGGCTGCTTCTCCAGCTTTGGCGCCCATCCGCGTTTCGAGATCGCGCTCACCGATCCGTGAAGCCATCCTTTACCTGCCGGAACTCGATGACGAAGAAGCAACCCGCGAAGGCTGCGACTGGATCCGCAATTTCGAGCAGATCGACAGCGACCGCCGTCGTATCTACCGCTGCATCGAGAGCCTGCTCAAACTTTGTGATTCGGGTGAATATGAGCCTTACCGCAATTCGCTTGCCAGCCTCTACGGCACAACCGCACTAGTCAAGGCTGAAGCACTGATGCGGCGGGAAGTGCGTTTCTTCGGCATCGAAGCACCTGGCAATGCGCTGAGTGGATGCGAGATACACCTTCGAAACAGGTGAAAACGTCTGGCGATCACGCCAATCAGGCCAATCAGGCTAAAATGACCAGGCGCACCAATTTTTGTTTTGGGATCCGGATGAAGACCCTAGTCATCGAAGACAGTAAAACCAGTCTCAAGCTTCTTTGCGACTATGTCAGGAAAATAGGCATTTCGCCCATTCCGGCTGAAACAGGCGCCGCAGGCGTTGACCTTTTTCTGAAAGAACGCCCGGACCTGATACTGCTCGACATCATCATGCCGGACCTCGACGGCTACGAAGTGGCCCGACAGATTCGCCAGCTGGAAGCGCCGGGTGACTGGACGCCGATTATCTTCCTAAGCTCATTGAACAAGGACGAGGACATCGAGACAGGTATTGCCGCTGGGGGCGACGATTTTCTGCACAAGCCGATCAGCGAAATAGTCCTCTCCGCCAAGATTCGCGCCATGCAGCGCATCATCCAGATGCGCCAGTCCCTGCTCATCCTGACGCGCAAGCTCGACGCCGCCAATCTGGAACTGAAGCGGGTGAACTCGCTCGATGGTCTCACCGGCATTGCCAATCGCCGTCACTTTGACGAAGTGCTGTCGCGTGAATGGCGACGCGCCATGCGCCAGGGCGACGAATTGTCGATACTCATGTGCGACATTGATTTCTTCAAACTGTACAACGATACCTACGGCCACCAGAGCGGCGACGAGTGTTTGCGGAAGGTCGCGCAAACCCTGGCCAGCACCATGGATCGGGGCGGTGACCTGCTGGCGCGCTACGGTGGCGAGGAATTTGTCGCCGTTCTGCCCGGAACCACGCTGAACGGCGCCACGTTCGTTGCCGAACAGATGCGCCAGGCCATTAGCCAGTTGAACATTTCCCACCCGGGAACGCCATTGGCGCATGTCACGGCAAGTTTTGGCGTCGCTTCAGCCGTGGCGATGCCGGAAACCGATCCACAGGACATCGTTGGCGCCGCAGATCTTGCACTCTACAAGGCAAAGCACGGCGGACGAAATCGTGTTTGCCAAACGACATCCCTTGACCCGCAAGACATCTGAACTGACAAATCATGCCCCTTCACCCAAAAGTCCTTATTGTCGACGACAACGAAGTGATGCGAACGCTGCTGCGCGGCATCCTGCGCAACGAGGTCTATCAGATCATTGGCGAAGCCAGAAACGGCACCCTCGCCCTCCAGTTCATCGAACGCTCAAAGCCGGACATCGTCATCATGGACGTCATGATGCCGGAGATGGACGGCCTGGAAGCGCTGCAGAACATCAAGGAAAAAAATCCGGAAATCGTCGTCGTGATGATCACCGGCAATCCAAGCGTTGATATCGTTCAGGAATCAATTCATGGCGGCGCCAGCGGCTTCATCATCAAGCCCTTCAATTCCGCCAAGGTGCTGGACACGCTTGATCGAGCCTGGCAGACACGAAAAATACCGGTTCCGCCTATGGACTCGACTGCGCCGAAACTCGAACAGCGCGACGACTGAACCTAGAAAAAGCAGTTCGTCCACGAAAAACACCAAAAGCACGAAAAGAATCAAGGAGAGAATAAGCTGAAGATCGCCACCCAAAAGGTGAATGGAGAAAATACATCAAGCTCTTGATTTTGTTCGTGCCTTTCGTGATTTTCGTGGATAGATTGAGGTTTTAAGGCTGAATTTTCGTTCAGAAAACGTTCTTCCATTCGCGCAGCACGGCAAACACCTGAAGTGCATCGTGCGCCCGCGCCATTCGGCCCTGGGCTGAAGCGACAATTTCAGGCTCGCTGCAGCGCAAAAACGGATTCGTCGCCTTCTCCAGCGCCATTGAAAACGGTACCGTCGCCCGGCCCTTGGCGCGCGCCAGCGCCACTTCAGCCACGCGCCGCTGCAAGTGGCGGTTGCCGGGTTCGACGGCCAGCGCAAAACGCAAATTGGCCTCGGTGTACTCGTGGGCACAATAAACGGCTGTTTGATCGGGCAATGCCGCCAGTCGTGTCAACGAACCGTGCATTTGCGCCGGCGTCCCCTCAAACAACCGCCCACAGCCGGCACCAAACAGCGTGTCGCCACAGAACAAACACCCGGAACCATAGTAAGCAAGGTGCCCAAGCGTATGCCCGGGAACAGCCAGAACCTGAAATTCGGCGTCAAGCGCGGCCAGGCAGATCGTTTCTCCGCCGTGCAAAGGCTGAGTAATGCCTGTGATAGACTCAGTCGCCGGACCGTAAACCTCGGCCGGGAAATGGGCCAGCAAACTCGCCACGCCACCCTGATGATCGGCATGGTGATGCGTTACAAGAATGGCAGCCAAGGACAAACCTTCCCGCTCAAGCACCTCGAGCACGGGGCGGGCATCGCCGGGATCGACCACAACCGCTGCCGCACCCTTGTGCAACAGCCAGATATAGTTATCCTTGAACGCTGGAATTCTGATGACGTCAAACATGGCCTGATTGTGGAAGAACTGCAGAAAATGTCAATTCCCGGAATCGATGACTGGCTCCATACGCCGCAAGGGCGCTACGTCATGGCATGGGAGCAGGCCAGGGTCGATGCGGTTGTAACCGACCTGTTCGGCTACAACGCGCTCCAGCTCGGCCTGCCGCAATGCAATCTGCTCGCGCACAACCGCATACCGCTGCGCCAGGTTGCCGGCGAGTCGGGGCCGGTCGATGTCCTCTGCGATTTGCGCGAATTGCCCTTCGCAGCAAACAGCATCGATCTTGTCGTAATGCCGCACATCCTTGAGTTCCACGACAATCCGCACCAGATACTGCGCGAGGTCGAGCGTGTGCTGATTCCGGAAGGGCAACTGGTGATCACCGGCTTCAACCCGCTTTCGCTCTGGGGTTTGCGCCAACGCCTGCCCAAGTGCGCCGAGGGCTTCCCGATGAATGGCGACTACATCTCGGTTCTGCGCCTGAAGGACTGGCTGCAACTGCTCAGCTTCGAGGTCGAGCGTGGCAATTTTGGCTGCTATGCACCACCCTGCGAACAGCAGCGCTGGCTCAAACGCTGGCATTTCATTGAAGCGGTGGGCGACCGCTGGTGGAGTTTTGCCGGCGGCGTCTATCTCCTGCGCGCAGTCAAGCGGGTAAGTGGCATGCGCCTGATCCTGCCGCCCTGGAAACTGAAACAGCTTTCCGCCAAGGCACTCACTGCAATTACTCAAAAGGAACAACGTGGTCAATGATGCAATCATCAATATCTATGCCGACGGTGGCTGCCGCGGCAACCCCGGCCCCGGTGGCTGGGGCGTTCTGCTGCAGACAGGCGACATCGAGAAGGAACTGTGGGGCGGCGAAGCCGACACCACCAACAACCGGATGGAACTGACCGCCGTCATCCGTGCACTCGAAGCCCTCAAGCGCCCCTCCGTAGCTCACGTACACACCGACTCGCAATATGTCCAGAAAGGCATCAGCGAGTGGATTCACAACTGGAAACGCAATGGCTGGCGAACTTCCGACAAGAAGCCGGTAAAGAACGTCGACCTCTGGCAAATACTCGACGGACTCGCCAAACAACATGAAATCAAGTGGAAATGGGTCAAGGGACACGCCGGGCATCCCGGCAACGAATGTGCTGACCGGCTGGCCAATCGCGGCATCGACGAATTGCTCAAGAAAACCGGTTAAACCTGGAAACCGCAATTATCCTGAAAACCGCAGTTCAAACCACGGCGACACGGCGGACACAGCGAAAAGCTGCTGCGAAGCAAATACTCTTGGGGGGCTCAGCATTTCAGGATTTCATGGCTCACCCAAAGGGTAATTCATGAAAACATTGCAAGTCATTGTTTTTCCGCTGTGTTCGCTGTGGTCAACTGCTTTTTCCAGGATTAACCACGAAGTTCACCAGGAACAGCTTCACCCCCTTGCCCGGACACCCCACTATGCGCCACATATTCCTCGATACTGAAACCACCGGCCTGGAGCACAAACTCGGGCACCGCATCATCGAAATCGGCTGTGTTGAAATGCGTAGCCGACGCCTGACCAAACGGCACTTTCACCGCTACCTCAATCCGGATCGCGACATCGATGCCGGCGCCCTGGCGGTACACGGCATCAGCCTCGAATTCCTGCAGGACAAGGCTCACTTCGCCGATATCGCCGCCGAATTTCTCGATTTTGTGCGCGGCGCTGAATTGATTATCCACAACGCCCCTTTCGATATCGGTTTTCTGAACGCCGAACTCGCCCTGCTCGACATGGCACCGATAGACACCGTCTGTCATCACGTGCACGACACCTTGCGCATGGCCAAGGATCTGCATCCCGGCAAGAAAAACAATCTCAACGCACTTTGCGAGCGCTACGGCGTCAATAATTCGCACCGCACCCTGCACGGCGCCTTGCTCGACGCCGAGATTCTGGCCGAGGTTTATGTAGCGATGACCCGGGGTCAGGAAAGCCTGATCATGGACCTCGGCAACAACAATTCTGGACAGCCCGAAACCGCTGAACAGGCACTGAACGGTGGCCAGCGCAGGGCACAGTGCATCGTCCGCGCCAGCGATGAAGAACTCGCTCAACACGATCAGGCACTCGCGGCGATCCAGAAGGAAAGCAAGGGAAAATGCCTCTGGCTTTCGGGTGAGACAGTCAGCTGATTCGATGAAAGCAACATGGTTTTCAAGGCACAATGTTGCTGGGCCTTTCCGAATGAGTTGGCGAGAGAGCAAAGGAATGCTTACAAGATGGAGTTGCACCATGGATAGCAAGGATAACCGCGCCGCCGCCGCACTTTCGGCAACTTCAGGGCTGGCGCTACGCCAGCGGGCGGAATCGATCTTCCGGGAAAAATCCGCCCCGTCTCCAGACAGTTTTGACGCCTTGTCACCCGAAGCGAGCCGCCAAATGCTGCACGAACTGAGCGTGCATCAGATCGAACTGGAAATGCAGAACGAGGAACTGCGCCGGGCGCATGAAGAACTGCGCCGGGCGCATGAAGAACTGGACGCTTCGCGAGCATGCTATGTCGACCTCTATGACCTGGCCCCGGTGGGCTATTGCACGGTCAGCGAAAACGGGCTGATCCTCCAGGCCAACCTCAACGCCGCCACCTTGCTGGGGGTGAACCGTGGCCAACTTGTCAAGCGACCGATCTTCCAGTTCATCTTCAGTGAAGACCAGGATATCTACTACCTGCACAACAAACAGCTCATTGCGACCGGCGAACCGCAATCGTGCGAGTTACGGATGGCCAAGCAGGACGGCACGCCATTCTGGGCCCATCTGGAAGCCATTTCAGCGCGGGACGATGATGGGGCGCCAGTGCTGCGCATCGTACTGAACGACATCACGGTGCGTAAGCAGGCCGAAGAACAATTGCGTGAAATGGCCTTGCTACTCGAAGAAAAGGTGAACGATCGGACAAAGCAGCTACGCGCAGTATCAGCCCAACTGTCGATGCTCGAAGAACGTGAGCGGCGCCTGCTGGCGCTGGAACTGCATGACAACCTCTGCCAGTTGTTGGCCGCCATCAAGATCAAACTGAACTCGCTTGGCGCTGACTCGCCCCGGCCTTCAGTCAATCAGATCGTGAGACTGGTGGATGAGGCCGACCTGTCGGCGCGGATGATTACCCTGCAGTTGAGCCCACCGATCCTGCACACTTTCGGTCTCATGCCGGCGCTGGAATGGCTGGCCGAGGAGGATGAACGCAGGTACGGCCTGGTCGTGCAGTTCGACAACAAAATATCCTGCATGAAGCCGATCAACTATGAAACAAGGGCATTGCTGTACCGCTCAGTGCGTGAACTCCTGTTCAATATTGTCAAACATGCCCAAGTCAGCGATGCCGGACTTTCCTGCCTGTGCCATAATCAGAAACTGGTACTAATTGTGAGCGATAACGGCTGCGGCTTCGATGCAGCCAATTTCCCAGGCATTTTGTCTGGGCAACAAAGTTTTGGCCTGAGTTCCATATACCAGCGCATCACCAATATCGGGGGTGAAATGGATATCGAAAGCAGGCCTGGCAACGGGACGACGGTCACTCTGACCGTACCATGCCGCATAGCTGAAGAGGAGAGCCGCATTGATCCGGATTATTCTTGTCGATGACCATACGGTAGTACGCGAAGCGTTGCGCGTGGTGCTTGAGCAGGACAACACCATGCAAGTTGTCGCCGAAGCCGGTGATGGCGAGACGGCCTTGCGCCTGGTGGATGAATTTTCGCCCGACATAGTGGTCATGGATGTCAGCCTGCCGGGCTTATCAGGCATCGAGACCACGAAGTGCTTGCTCGCCAGTCACCCGGACATCAAAGTATTGGCCTTGTCCACTTACCTTAATCGCGGCGTCATCAAGCAGATGCTGGATGCTGGAGCCAACGGCTACATCACCAAGTCAGCGGCCGGGGCCGAGTTGAAACAGGGCATACTCAGCGTGGTTGAGGGGCACAGCTATCTCTGCCCTGAAGTCACGGCGCTGGTGACCGACAGTCTGCGTGGGCGGCGGTCTCAGTCCGGCGACCCCGACGAGAACCCTCTGTCGCGGCGCGAACTTCAGGTGGCCACCCTGCTTGCTGAAGGCATGAGCGCGCCTGAAATCGCCGCAGAATTGTACATTTCGCCAAGCACGGTCGATGTTCACCGCCGCAACCTCATGCGAAAGCTCAAGTTGCACAAGGCGGTTGATCTTGCAAAATACGCCATTCGCAATGGCCTCGTCGTACCCTGATGTTTCCATGCCGGTGATCGCTCGCCAGTTGTCCTCCTGAAAACAACTGCAAGACATTAATCGGAATACCTTTCCTGAGGCATTCCGATTTTTTCTGTTCTGTGCTCCACGCCGGCAACAGAGAACAAACTCCCCATTTTACGTAGTCCATAAAACCCGATTACCGGTATCGAAAATACGGCAACCGAGGTATTACCCACGCCTCTGCGGCGGGATATATTTCTTCTTGATAGCGTAATTCGATGTCAGAGGCTGTGAAAAAATACCTGAACACCCACCGCAGAGGCGCAGAGTCGCAAAGGTTTCGCAGAGAAAACCTTTAAAAACAATGGGGTTACTCTGCGTTTTCTCTGCGCCTTTGCGGCTCTGCGGTGGATTCTTGATATTTTCACAGGCTCTCAGTCGTTGGGGCTTGGCCGGTTCAAGCCAGGCCAGTTCTCGAGCCACGATTCGAAGCGGTTTCCACTAACCCTTTACCACGAAGTCTTACATCAATCAGGAAATGAAAATGACAACCCTAAACCTGTCTGAGAACAAGCCCGAAGAACACGCTGCAGCGCCGCATGTGCGCAGATCAGAGCGACTTGGTTCATGGCCAGGCGACGCGAATTACGAACAAAAGATCGCTGAGGCGGCGTATTTCAACGCCGAACGGCGCGGGTTCATGCCCGGAGGCGAGTTGTCCGACTGGCTCGTCGCCGAAGCTGAAGTGGCAGCCGAAATGGAAGCATTTCTGCGCAGTGAAAATTAGATCTTCCGGCCAGCAAGCCATCGCCATGCCGAACAAGATCGGGCAGACATCGGTGAAAGCCACCTCGGAACGGACGAAAGAATCAGCAATTGACGCCATTCACCCGGCCGACGGAGCATCAGGCTCGGGACATGAGTTGCGCCAGCGTGCAGAAGCCATCTTCCGGGAAAAAGCCACCCCGCTGTCAGAGAGTAATGAATCCCTGTCACCCGAACACATCCGGCTGACCCTGCACGAACTACGCGTGCATCAGATCGAACTGGAGATGCAGAACGAGGAACTGCACCGGGTCCAGAAAGAACTGGAAGCTTCGCAGGCTCGCTATTTCGACCTCTATGACCTGGCGCCGGTGGGCTATTGCACCGTCAACGAAAGCGGGCTGATTCTGCAAGCCAACCTCACCGCCGCCACCCTGCTGGGTTTGACACAGGACGAGTTGGTCAATCAACCGTTCACCGGATTCATCTTCAATGAAGACCAGGACATCTACTACCTGCTGAGCAATCAGCTCGTTGCAACCGGCGAACCGCAGTCGCGCGAATTGCGGATGGCGAAACCGTATGCCTCGCCTTTCTGGGCGCAACTGGAAGCCATTGCCGCACAGGACAAAGATGGAGCAGCGGTGCTACGCATCGTATTGAGCGACATCAGCGGGCGCAAGCAAGCCGAAGAGCAACTCCACATGGCCGCCAGCGTCTTCACCCATGCCCGCGAGGGCATCATGATCACCACCGCTGACGGCATGATCGTTGACGTCAATGACGCTTTCAGCCGCATCACCGGCTACAGCCGTGACGAAGTTCTCGGCCAGAACCCGCGCCTGCTCAGTTCAGGCCGCCACGACAAGGAATTCTATGGCGCCTTGTGGCGCGGTCTGATCGAGAAGGGCCACTGGTACGGTGAAATCTGGAACCGGCGCAAAAGCGGCGAAGTGTATCCCGAGATGAAAACCATCAGCGCCGTGTACGACGCCCAAGGCAATACCAAGCAATATGTGGCGTTGTTCTCCGACATTACCGAGCTCAAGGCGCATGAAAGGCAGCTCGAACATCTCGCCCACTATGACGCGCTGACCATGCTGCCCAACCGCGTGCTGCTGGCCGACCGGATGCATCAGGCCATGGCTCAGTCCCTGCGACGCAAACAGCCGCTGGCCGTGGCCTATCTCGACCTTGATGGCTTCAAGGCCATCAATGACCAGCACGGGCATGACGCCGGCGACCAGTTGCTGATCACCGTGGCTAACCGCATGAAGGAAAGCCTGCGCGAAGGCGACACGCTTACCCGCATGGGTGGGGACGAGTTCGTTGCCGTGCTGCTCGATCTGGCGGATATCGAATCCAGTGTAACGACACTCAGCCGCCTGCTTGCCGCCGCCGCCCAGCCAGTGCATGTCGGGGACCTGGTGCTCCAGGTTTCGGCCAGTCTCGGCGTCACCTTCTACCCGCAGGGGGAAGAAGTCGAGGCGGATCTGCTGCTGCGCCAGGCTGATCAGGCCATGTACCAGGCCAAGCTGGCTGGCAAGAACCGTTACCACGTCTTCAACCCCGAGCAAGACAGCGGCCTTCGCGGCCAGGAGAGCGTGGAGCGCATCCGCCGCGCCCTCGTTGCACGTGAATTCGTTCTCTATTACCAGCCCATGGTGAATATGCGCACTGGAACGGTGGTCGGAGCCGAAGCGCTGATCCGCTGGCAACATCCGGAAAGCGGTCTCCTGCCGCCGTCAGTGTTCCTGCCGGTAATCGAGGATCACCCGCTAGCCGTCGAAATCGGAGAATGGGTGATCGATACCGCGCTCACCCAGATGGCACTCTGGCAGGCCAACGGACTGGACATTCCGATCAGCGTCAATATCGGCACCCGCCAACTGCAACAGACGGCCTTCGTCGAGCAACTGCGTGAAACCCTGGCGGCGCATCCGGGAATAATGCCCGGCCGGCTCGAACTGGAGATGCTGGAAACCAGCTCGCTGGAAGACCTGGCCGGAGCATCCCGGGTCATCGAGGCCTGCCGAGAGTTCGGAGTTATGTTTGCCCTGGATGATTTCGGCACCGGCTATTCCTCACTGACCTACCTCAAACGCCTGCCGGTTACCCTGCTCAAGATCGACCAGAGCTTCGTGCGCGACATGCTTGGCGACCCGGACGACCTGGCCATTCTGGAGGGTCTGCTGGGTCTCGCCACGGCCTTCCGCCGCCAGGTCATCGTTGAAGGAGTGGAAACCGGAGAGCAGGGAGAAATGCTGCTGCATCTTGGTTGCGAGCTGGCCCAAGGCTACGGCATCGCCCGTCCCATGCCGGCCGCTGATCTTCCCGGCTGGGCTAGCAACTGGCGCCCTGATCCGTCCTGGATCAATCGGCCTTTGGTCAGCCGCGACGATTAAGCGCTGCATATTGCCCGCCTGAGCAGCGCCCATCGCGCCGAGAATCTGCGCTCCTGTAACAACAAAAAATAGAATGGCCTGCAGCGCCTATGAATAGGCGTTCTACAAGTCATGCTTCTGGAGAGGCGCGTATTTAGTC
Source organism: Propionivibrio sp. (assembly GCF_049316945.1). Lineage (GTDB taxonomy): Bacteria > Pseudomonadota > Gammaproteobacteria > Burkholderiales > Rhodocyclaceae > Propionivibrio. The sequence goes on from NZ_JBMOJE010000011.1 coordinate 57,272, forward strand.
GCTCTCCGGCGTGCATCGTTGTAGAACGCCAATTTCAGGGCATTCCAGCGATTGTGCTTGGAATTTACAACGCCAATTACAAGAAAATCCAATTAGAAAAACGGATCTTTGTCATTCAGGATAGCCGCATTTCCCCTGGCAATCTACGTGTTTACCAGTAGCTGGAATACATATTTTTTAGTATGTCCAGCATCTGTAAGCATTGATACACTTCTATGAAAGTAGGGTAATTGGGTACATGGAATTAATTAATTGAGGAAATTGAGCCTTGCCGAGGTTTATTGATGTTCTCGGCGACATCAACGCCGAAGTAATGGCCTGATCAGTAAACAACCGTCCAGTTCGACAATGCCATCAGCACTTCCATAGCCCCTTCAAGCTCCCGGGCAGCAAGATCATGGGTGCATTGCCTGAACTGAACATCACTTTGGTGACCCATGAAATTCAAACGTTCAACCGATCTCGAATGGGCCAGCCAACAACGCTACTCAACGCCTGGGCCACGGACTGCATACCGCGTGCTACGGTGTTTTGCCTATTGGCGCAAGCCGGTGCTGATCGTGACCGACAGCCCCGGCGCGGCCCGCCAGGGGGCCACCCTCAACATGGGTACCGAGCAGAACAAGGTTCAATTCGAAGCCCGAAGCCGATCTGGTTGTCGCCCGCGATAACGGATTGGTACTCAGTTCCAAACTGCTGCGCCTGGCCAGTGAGGTATATCAGTGAAACTCGAGCACAGTGCACCGAAAACCACGCGCCTTGGCGACCGCTTGCAGCGGATCAATCAAGTGACACTGGGCACGCTCACCCTCGTAGCGGTGCTTGTCATCATCAGCAGTTTCGCCATCAATTTGCACTCCCTGGTCGAAGGCAGCCAGGCCAAGGCCAGGGTGCTGGCCGAAAATGCCGGCGCCACCCTGATGTTCCATGATGACCGGGCAGCGCTTGAACTGCTCCAGTCCTTGCAACATTCCCCGGACGTACATTCCGCCGCCATCTATAACGACGAGCGGAAGCTGTTTGTCCGCTATCTGGCCGAAGGGCATGACGTGCCCGCATCCATTGCTTCGCTCCACGAATCAGCGTCCTATGATATTGATTACATCAAATTGGTCCAGCCCATCGTTAACGACGGCACGATACTCGGTGCGCTGCTCATTCGGGTCGATTTAGGGGCGCTTTATGAGCATATGGGTTGGCAGGCGATGATCGCCCTTGCCGCCGCCCTGCTGGCTCTGTTACTGGCCCGATTTTTATTGCGGCGGCTGAGTGCCTCGGTGCTGCAACCCCTTTCCAGTCTGACCGCCTTGATCGACGAGATATCCGAAAAGGCCGACTACAGCATCCGCGCACAAGCCATCGACATTACCGAACTGGACCGGCTGGCCAAGGGGTTCAACAGCATGCTGGAGCAGATTCAGGAGCGCGACGCGAGCCTGATTTCTTACCGCGATCACCTTGAGGAAAAAGTGGCGAGCCGGACAGCCGAGTTGGTGCTGGCCAAGGAAGCGGCCGAGGCGGCCAGCCGCGCCAAGAGCGAATTCCTGGCCACCATGAGCCATGAAATCCGCACCCCCATGAACGGCGTGCTGGGCATGACGGAACTGCTGCTGAGCAGCCCGCTCAATGCCGAACAGCGCCATTTTGCCGAATCCGTCCAGTGTTCCGGCAACCATCTGCTGAACAACATCAATGACATCCTGGATTTCTCCAAGATCGAATCCGGGCACATGGAACTGGAGGCCGTGGACTTCAGTCTGGGCAAACTGATCGAGGATTCCCTGCTCATGTTCGCCCAGCCGGCCGAGGAAAAAGGGCTGGAACTGGTTACCGACCTGTCGTTGATCCAGGCTCCGCTGATGGTGCAAGGCGACCCGGTACGCTTGCGCCAGGTCATTGCCAACCTGCTCAGCAACGCCATCAAGTTCACCAAACACGGCGAGGTGATCCTGCGCGTCAGCCTGCCCGAAGAAACGGGCAGCAAGATACACATTCGCCTGACGGTGGAAGATACCGGCATCGGCATCCCGCCCGAAGCGCAGGAAAAAGTGTTCGAACCTTTCACCCAGGCGGACGGCTCCACGACACGCATTTACGGCGGCACCGGGCTGGGCCTGGCGATCTGCAAGCAACTGGTCGAACTGATGGGCGGGCAGATCAGCCTGGAAAGCGTGCCGGGGTCAGGTTCCCGGTTTTGCATCGACCTGACACTGGCCAAGGCCCGAACCATGTTGCCCACCCCCTTTGCCGCTGACGGCTTGAAGGATGCCCGTGTGCTGGTGGTGGACGACAACCTGACCAATCTTGAAAACTTGCGACGCCAGTTGGAAAGCTGGCAAATGGACGTCACCTGTGCCGAAAGCGGCGAGCAGGCACTCATGTTGCTGGCTCTGGAGCCAGAGGCTGGCCCCCCCTTCAATCTGGCCATACTGGACATGTGCATGCCACGGATGGACGGGTTGCAACTGGCGCGCGCCATCAAGGCCCTGCCTGCACTGGCGACGACCCGGCTGATCATGCTGACCTCGACCTACGCCGTGGGTAACACCGAGGAGCGTGCGCAGGCAGGCATCCTGCGATGCGTCACCAAGCCTCTGCGCCAGGCGGAATTGTTCGATGTCATTCGCGGGGTACTCTGCGATTCGCTGGAGTTTCCCGTGCCAGGCAAGCTCCAGGCAGGCGATACGCCTTCTTCGGCGAAGCCCGTATTGTCGGGCCGTGTGCTTCTGGCTGAGGACAACCTGGTCAATCAGGTACTCGCCAAAGCCATGCTGGCGGCACTGGGCCTACCGATAGTGATTGCCAACAATGGCCAGGAAGCCATTGCCTTGATGGATAGCCGGAATTTCGACCTGGTTCTGATGGATTGCCATATGCCTGTAATGGACGGCTATGAAGCCACGGCGCTCATCCGCCTGCGCGAGGAAAATACACCAGGGCGCACACCAGGTCGTACCCCTTTTCGTCTGCCGATCATCGCGCTGACTGCGAATGCCATGGGCAGAGATCGCGAAAAATGTCTGGCCGCCGGCATGGATGATTACCTGACCAAACCGTACACCCTCGCCCAACTGGAAAGCAAGCTGACGCAATGGATGACTCCGGCCATCGACCATGCGGCCGGAACAATCCAGACCACAGCCGCCGATACTGTTCTTGAAGAAAAAGACGGGCGGGCGATCAACTTGCAGTTTCTGGAAAAACTGCGGGAACTCGATCCAACTGGTGGACGTGGCCTGATCAAGCAGATCCTGCGGGTTTTCCTGGAATCTACGGCAGACACGCTCCGGAAGATCGATCAGGCGGTTGCCGTGGGGGATGCCGATGGTTTGCGTCGTGGCGCCCATAACCTCAAATCGAGTTCCGCCAATGTCGGCGCGCAAACACTCTCCGGGTTGTTCCGGCAACTGGAGGCCTTGGGGCGGGACGGCAATCTGGAGCAAGCCGAGCCTCTTCTCGGCGCGATGCGACAGGCCTACGAATTGGTGGCGCTGGAAATGCACGCATTACTGGGAGAAGCCTGATGTCGCACACTTTGCAATGGATTCTGGTCGTTGACGACGAGCCAATCTCACGTCTCTTGATGCAGGCCACCCTGGAGGAATCCGGCTTCGCCGTCAGCCTTGCCGTGGATGGCGAGGATGCCCTGAGCCAATTCGCTACCAGAGCCTTCGACATGGTCATGCTCGACGTCGACATGCCCGGCATGGATGGCCACCAGGTCTGTGCCGCATTACGCGCCAGGGTGGGCGATGAACTGCCCATCGTCATGGTCACCGGCATGGACGACGAGGAATCGATCAAGCTCGCCTATGACGCTGGCGCCACCGACTTCATCGCCAAGCCGGTCTCCTGGTCGCTGATCGGGCATCGGGTGATCTACCTGTTCCGCGCTTGTTTGGCCAGGCAGGAACTGCGCTCGGCCAATGCCAGCAATCAAGCCATTCTGAACGCCATCCCCGATCTGATGTTCGAGACTGATCTGGACGGCCGCTTTCTTGGCTACCACTCCCCGCGCAGCGACTTGCTAAGTATACCGCCCGAGTGCTTTCTCGGCCGGACAGCTAACGAGATACTGCCACCCGATGCGGCCGCAGTGTGCATGTCGGCATTGCTGGATGCTCATGAAAATGGCTTCTCTACTGGCAAGCAATACCAACTGCAGCGGCCGCAGGGCAATCAATGGTTCGAGCTTTCCGTTGCCCGCAAGGCCACCGACCCCGGACAGGCAGCAAAGTTCATTACGCTGTCTCGTGAAATTACCGAGCGCAAGCAAGCCGAGAAGTATGAACAGTTTCGCAGCAGCACACTGGAACTGCTGGTGGGAGTTGCGCAACTTTCCACGATTCTTGACGCCATTGTGCGCGGCATGGAGGAACTCCATCCGGCGATGCTGTGCAGCATCCTGTTGCTCGATAGCCAAGGCCATCATCTGCGAACGGGTTCTGCCCCCAGCCTGCCCGATTTCTATAATGCAGCCATCGACGGAATCAAAATCGGCATCGGTGCCGGCTCCTGTGGAACGGCCGCCTTAACCGGCGAGCGGGTCATCGTTGACGACATAAAGACGCATCCGTATTGGGCGCGCTACCAGGAACTGGCTAGCCGCGCTGGATTGGGCGCCTGCTGGTCGCAGCCCATCCTCTCCTCATCGGGTCATGTGCTTGGCACCCTGGCCATCTATCATCATCAAGCGCAGACGCCTTCAGAATCCGACCTTGACCTCATCGAACAATGCGCCCGCCTGACCAGCATAGGCATTGACCGCAGTGTCGCTGCAGAAAAGCTGCGCGAGAGCGAGGAACGTTTCCGCTCACTGATGGAGAATATTCCGAGCGTGGCGGTTCAAGGCTATGCACAGGACGGCACGGTGATCTTCTGGAACCATGCCTCGGAGAATTTGTACGGCTACAGTCATGCCGAGGCGATGGGCGCCAATTTGCTGGATCTCATCATCCTGCCGGAAATGACTGATGGCGTGACCGAGGCCATGCTGCAGATGGTTGAAACCGGCGAACCCATTCCAGCCGGCGAAATACTGCTGAAGCACAAAGACGGCTCCCCGGTGCCGGTTTTCTCCAGCCATGCGCTGGTCAAGAAAACGGGGCGATTACCGGAACTGTTCTGTGTGGATATTGATTTGACCGCCCGCAAAGAGGCCGAAGAAAAACTCCTGCTCGCCGCCAACGTATTTACCTGCGCCCGTGAAGGCATCATGATCACGTCGGCTGACGGCTTGATCATTGACGTCAATGAGTCTTTCTCCCGCATCACCGGCTACAGCCGTGATGAAGTCCTGGGCCAGAACCCGCGCCTGCTCAGATCTGGTCGTCATGGCAAGGAATACTTCGCGGCCATGTGGCGCGCCCTGCTCGAGAACGGCCACTGGCATGGCGAAATCTGGAACCGGCGCAAAAGCGGCGAGGTGTACGTCGAGATGCAAACCGTCAGCGCCGTATTCGATGCCCAGGGCAATATCCGGCAGTACGTGGCGTTGTTCTCTGACATCACCTCGCTCAAGGAGCACGAAAGGCAGCTCGAACATCTCGCCCACTACGACGTGCTGACCAAACTGCCCAACCGCGTGCTGCTCGCCGACCGCATGCACCAGGCCATGGCTCAGGCCCAGCGGCGCAAGCTACCGCTGGCCGTGGCCTACCTCGACCTCGATGGCTTCAAGGCCGTCAACGACTGCCACGGGCATGAAATCGGCGACCAGTTGCTGATGACCGTGGCTAACCGCATGAAGCAGGTACTGCGCGTAGGCGACACCCTGGCCCGACTGGGGGGTGACGAGTTTGTCGCCGTACTGCTCGACCTGGCCGACATCGAAGCCAGTGTGCCGATGCTCAACCGCCTGCTCGCTGCGGCGGCCCAGCCGGTGCATATCGGTGACCGCGTGCTGCAAGTCTCGGCCAGTCTCGGCGTCACCTTCTACCCGCAGGAAGAAGACGAGGACGCTGACCATTTGATGCGCCAGGCCGACCAGGCCATGTATCAGGCCAAGCTGGCCGGCAAGAACCGTTATCACGTCTTCGACGCCAAACAGGACAGCAACGTCCGCGGGCACCACGAAAGCCTGGAGCACATCCGCCGCGCCATCGCCGCACGCGAATTCGTGCTCCATTACCAGCCCAAAGTGAATATGCGCACGGGCATGGTAATCGGCGCCGAGGCGCTGATCCGCTGGCAACACCCGGAGAAAGGCCTGCTGCCGCCGTCCGTCTTCCTGCCGGTGATCGAGGATCACCCGCTGGCCATCGAAATCGGCGAATGGGTGATCGACACCGCGCTGACCCAGATGGTGCTGTGGCGTTCGGCCGGGCTGCATATCAAGGTCAGCGTCAATGTCAGTGCCCGCCAGATGCTGCAGGCGAACTTCGTCGAGCGCCTGAGTGCGCAACTGGCAGCGCATCCGGACATCCGGACGGGCGACCTGGAACTGGAGGTGCTGGAAACCAGCGCGCTGGAAGACCTGGCCGGGGCTTCCCGGGTGATCGAGGCCTGCCGGGAGATCGGGGTAATGTGTGCCCTCGATGACTTCGGCACCGGTTATTCCTCCCTCACCTACCTGAAACGCCTGCCGGTCACCCAGCTCAAGATCGACCAGAGCTTCGTGCGCGACATGCTCGACGACCCGGATGATCTGGCCATCCTGGAAGGCGTCCTTGGTCTGGCCAGAGCCTTCCACCGCCAGGTGATCGCCGAAGGCGTGGAGACCCTGGAGCACGGCGAGATGCTGCTGCAACTCGGCTGCGATCTGGCGCAGGGCAACGGTATCGCCCGCCCCATGCCGGCCGCCAGCCTGCCGGGCTGGGCGCTTGCCTGGCGGCCCGATCCGTCCTGGGCCAGACTGCCGGCGGTGAGTCGCGACGATTTACCGCTGCTCTTCGCCAGCGTCGAGCACCGCGCCTGGGTGCTGGCCTTCGAGGCCTTTCTCAATGGCGAATGCAAAGCGCCGCCGCCGAATCGCCAGAAAAGCCGTCTCGACCAGTGGCTGGATGGCGAGGGTCAAGCCCGCCATGGCCAGCGTCCCGCCTACCAGTTCATCAAACAGTTACACTTGGAGGTGCATGTATTGGCCGCAAAGCTTTGTGATCACCGGGCCAAGGGCCGGAATCCGCAGGCGCTGGCCAGGCTGGGTGATCTTCACGGCCTGCGCGATGCGTTGATTGGACAGTTGAAGGTGCTGGTGCGGGAAAGCGTGAATTGATTGCCAGAAACATAATCAGCAAGCGGTAAAGACCATGACCAAGCATGCTGTAATGACCCCGGAAATATTTTCGCCGACAAACGACCAAAACGATCAGTTGGAAAAAGTCATTGCCTCAATCGATATCCCGGCCTGCCCGGCGGTCGTGATGCAGGCCATGGCTGAGTCACAAAAGGACGCGCCGGACCTGCCCAGACTGGCCGCTCTGATCGCGGCTGACCTGAGCTTGTCCGCGGCGACGCTGAAACTGGCAAATTCTGCGCTATACCGGACCGGCAGTCCGATTTCCGGCGTCCGTCAGGCAGTTGAGCGCCTGGGCACCAAAATTGTCGTCAGCATCGTGTTTTCCTTGGCATCTCGGCCGACGAACTCGACGATTTGCGCCAGCGCGTGGCCCTGGCTCTTGATTGAACCTTAAAACCTCAGTTGGATGTGATGCCAATGTCGCAGGCCCTCATCCCCAGCCCTTCTCCCGCGGGGAGAAGGGTGTAAACTCCCTCTCCCTGCGGGAGAGGGTTGGGGTGAGGGCTAAACACGCGTCAAACCTGGCTTTGCGGTCGATTAGTCGCTGTCAACTGCGGTTTTCAGGTTGAAAAAACCTGCTATCGTGAAAGGCAATCCATCGCGTAGGGTGGCTCTGCATTTCCTTTGGTCACCTTTGCGCCTCTGCGGTGGATTTTTGATATTTTCACAGCCTCAGAGGCTGTCACAAGCACCATCGCTGGAAGCCGCGCTGATAGGCGCTCTACAAGGCAGCGGCCTGTACAGCCAATAAATACGCCAATCTTCAGGCATGCAGCTTGTAGAACGCCTATCCATGCTCATTGCAGGCCACAAGCAGTCAGTCAATCTAGATCCGGCGAAGGCCGGAATCCAGTGCGTACCTCTGATATTCATGAAATCAATCAGATAGACGAACTGGACCCCGGCCTTCGCCGGGGTGACGAGTGGGGAGATTAGGCTGAATGAATTTTTCACAGGCTCTCAGCCCTGCAGGTCATGCTCGCCGCAAAGACGCAGCATTTCGCTGCGCGTGGCATCGCGCAGGCGGATGGCGGCGGCCCAGTCGTCGCCGTCGGGCAGGAATTTTTCGCCGATCTCCAATGTCATGCGGGCGAAACGCGGCATCCAGGTCTGGTCGCGCAGGACAAGGCGCGTGCCGCGCAGGCCGCTGGCGACCACCGCTACGCCGGCGTGCGTGGCGGCGACGAAAGCGCCCATGTGAAACGGCTTGAGGCCGGCTTCGCGCGAGAAAGTCCCTTCCGGAAAAATGACCAGTTTTTCGCCGCGCCGCAGGGCGGCGACGATTTCTTCCACATCCTCGGCGCTCCTGGCGGCGGCAAAACGCTCGACGAACAGCGTCGCCAGTCCGCGCATGAAAGCATGCATTGCCGGCTGTTCAACGAACTCGCGCTTGGCGACAAAAATATAGCCGAGCCCTGGCGGCAGCGCGGCGAAGAGCACCAGCGCGTCGAAGAAACTGCTGTGATTGACGAGCAGCAGATGGGCCGTTTCCGGCAGCTTGTGCACTCCCGTAGTGCGTACCGGCATCGCGCACAGGGCCAGAAATATCCGCGCCGCGCCATGCACCAGACGGCGCCCGATGGCCGGGCTTTGCAGCAGCGTGACCAGCGTGGCAACCGGCACGCCGAATAGCACGAAGATCGTCCAGCACCAGCCGGCAAAAATCCAGCGCATTGCACGTTGCAGCCATCCCTTGAGGCGCGCGCGCAGCGCGGCCAGGCCGAGGCGCAGTAGCGGCTGCCAGGCCGGTGGCGGCGGTCTGGCCATCGTGCCTTTTTCATAAGCCTCGCGCGAGGCGGCGCGGCGGATCTTTCCGCTCGACGTCTTGAGCACGGAATTCGGCGGGGCGAGCACGATCTCGTCGGCCGGCAGGCCGATCACGTCGACCGCCGCCTCGTTGATTCTCTGGCTCAGTGCGGCGCGCAGCTTGGGGTCGGTGACACGGGTTTCGGCGAGCACCACCAGCCGCTCGCTGGCGGTCAGCGGGTCGGCGCTGGCGAACACGGCAACGCAGCCCTTGCGCACGCCGGCGATGTTGCCGACTGCCTGTTCCAGTTCGTAGGGATAAAGGTTGCGTCCGCCGCGGATGATCAGATCCTTGACCCGGCCGGTGAGGTAGATCTCGCCTTCAACGCTGTAGGCGTAATCGCCTGAGTCGAGCCAGCCATCGTGGAACAGGCCGTGGGTCGCCGCCGGGTTGCGGTAGTAGCCCCGGGTTGCCGACGGGCCACGGAACTGCAGGCGACCGATGCGGCGCTCGGCCAACTCGCCATCGGCCTCATCGACAATGCGGATCTCGTGCCCCGCCAAGGCGCGGCCGCAGGCCGGAACGTGCATGACCTCGGCGCTATCGGTCAGCGCCGGGCCAGCGGCTACGGCGCGCTGCTCGCGAACCAGCGTCTCGCGAACGATGGCGTCGATGCGCGGCCCGCGCCCCAGCGGCGGGAAGGCCAGCCCGACCGAACACTCGGCCAGCCCATAAACCGGCGTCAGCGCTTCGCGCTTCAGGCCGCATGGCGCAAAGCGCGCGGCAAAGGATTCCAGGGTGTACGGGCTGACCGGCTCGGCGCCGTTCAGAGCCAGTCGCCACGAGGACAGATCAAGCCCTTGCAGATCGGCGTCGGCGAGTTTTTTCGCGCACAGTTCATAGGCAAAGTTCGGGGCGGCGGAAATCGTCCCGCGATGGCGCGAAATAACGGCCAGCCAGCGCGACGGGCGGGAGAGAAAGGCCAGCGGCGACATCAGCACCAGCAACATGCCGAAGTAAAGCGAGCCAAACCACGCGCCGATCAGGCCCATGTCGTGATAGAGCGGTAGCCAGGAAACGAACACGTCGTCACTGCGCACGGCAATCGCCTCGCCCATGGCCCGCAGGTTGGCGAGCAGGTTGGCATGGGTCAGCACGACACCTTTCGGGTCACCGGTGCTGCCCGAGGTGTATTGCAGAAAGGCAATGTCGTCGGCAGCGGCGCGGTAGCGCAACGCTATTGGCGGCTGATCGAGTTCCTCCGGGGTGACGATCTCGATCAGCGATGGCGCCTCGGCACGCAGCAGCGCGGCAACGCCCTTGGCCTGCGGCACGGTGATGATGAAAACGGCTTCGGCGTTGGCCAGAATGTGCGCGTGGCGGCGCAGATGATCCTCGATCTGCGCCAGACGCGCCGGCGGATAGATCGGCACCGGAATGCCGCCGGCCAGCATTACCCCGAAGAAACTGCCCAGATAACTGCAACCCGTCGGCAGCATCAGCGCCACCGTCTGCCGCGCCAGCAATCCACGCGCTATCAGCCCGCTGGCAATCCGTTGCGCATCATTGAGCAACTCGGCATAGGTGATCGGTTGCGGCTGCCCGCCTTTATCACCCTCTTCGCCGTAGAGCAGCACATGGGTGCGCTGCGGGTGATGCGCGGCGTGCCATTCGAGCACCTCGACGAGGGTGGACGCCTGATCAGGCAAGCCGGTAATCGTTTCTTGTTCCAGCTCGACGAATTTTCCGGGCATTCCGGTATTTTCAGATTTTACTGTTGCCCCGATAAAGCGCAGCAGATCGCGAACCGTTTCGGCTTCAGTCAGCGCCGCTTCCGGCAGCGAGGTATTGAACTCGTTTTCCAGGCGCATCAGGAGTTCGACACGCGCCAGGCTATCAAGGCCAAGATTGCGCTCCAGGTGGCTGCCAGGATTGATAGTGCCAGTTCGTCCCGGGTGCGTTTCTTCCACCAGCGTGCGCACTACGCGCAACAGCCTGGCCGAGGTTTCGCCATTATCTGACGGCTTCGTTTCAGGCAGCATGCTGTCCATCGTGTTTTCCGCAAGTCGAGAGATTTCTGTTCCTGATCAGCATAATAATAGCCGAGCGGACGACACCCTGCTTTTGCGCCTTCGCGCCAGGTAACCTGGCTTTCAGGGTTAAAGTTCGACCTGCACGATGAATATATTGACGCTAAGGAACGGCTACGAAATAACTTCCCGATTTTATCTTCTCACCTGCATTGA
>NZ_JBMOJE010000012.1:0-68413 GCF_049316945.1 Propionivibrio sp.
ACACGCTGGTGTGAAAAGTGCCAAACCAATTGGGTCCTAACAGAAGAAATCTGATATTACGCAAGTACAATCATTGCGCTTGTGCCATATCCTGATTTCTGGAGGTATCTTTCCTGAATTGGAATACCTGAGCATTCCTTAGGCCAGCAGGCTTGGAGCCTTCGGCAATGCAACTTGAAACTATTGGCGAACTGCATCAACCCAGCAGTTAGGTGTTTCATAGAGGCGCACCCGCTCAAGACGCAGGTGATTGCCGTAGGTGTCGCGATAAACGCCATCGAGTATCGTAAACGCTTGTTCGGCGAGATTCTCGGCCGTTGGGATGCAGTCAAGCACAACGGTCTTGTGGTCCGGAATGGTTTTCAGAAATTCGACAACCTGAGTGTCTCCGGCATAGACCAGAAAGGAATGATCCCAATGATCGACGAGGTACTGTTGAGCTAGTGATTTTATTTCGGTGAAATCCATCACCATGCCGTTGGCCGGGTCGCCGGCCCGAAGGATGATGCTTCCGGCCAGCGTAATTTCCAGCGCATAGCGATGACCGTGCAAATGGCGGCATTGGCTCTTGTGGTCGGGAATGCGATGGCCAGCATCAAACTCAAGGCGGCGGGTGACGAGCATTGAAAAACTCGAAAAAAAACGAGCGATGATTATATCATTGCCGGATCGGTTGCCCTGTTGTGCCTTATCGGGACAGCAATTCTCATTATGAAAATGATGTGACAGTTCAGCATGGCCTAACCGATTGATTCGGAACAAAAAACCGAAAAGCACACAGCTTCAGAAGTCATGATGGAAAATATATATTTTCGAATAATCAATGGGTTATGCGATATGCCAATGCTATGCGCCACCGTCGGGCATTCGTAACATATTGTTTACATTCAAATCACCATGCTGAACAGTCACAAAATGATGCCTGATTGCGAGCAGTTATTTTCATTTTAAAGATCATGCCCGGTAGCGAACGGCGCGGTTAAAATGAGAATTGCTGAAACATTCTCTGGTTTTGGCACTCTAGGAATTAGAGTGCTAAAATAAATATAGAACTTCAGTAAGGAGATGTTTATGACGTTAGCTTTGGATTTTCCTACGATCTCTGCGGTAGGTAGCATCGACGCCTATATGCAGGTGGTGAGGCAGTTTCCCTTCCTGACGCAGGAAGAAGAGTTTAGGCTGGCAACGCGTTTCCGCGAGGATGATGATGTGGAAGCGGCACGTCAGTTGGTTCTTTCACACTTGCGCTTGGTGGTTTCAATCGCGCGTGGCTATCTCGGATATGGTTTGCCGCATGCTGACCTGATTCAGGAAGGAAACATTGGTCTGATGAAAGCTGTCAAACGCTTCGACCCATCCCATGGCGTGCGTTTGGTATCTTTTGCGATGCATTGGATCAAGGCTGAAATTCATGAGTATGTGCTTAAGAACTGGCGCATGGTGAAAGTGGCGACGACCAAGGCGCAACGTAAACTGTTCTTCAACCTGCGCAGCATGAAGCCCGGTAGCGAAGCGCTGACGCCCAGGCAGGTCGCTGATGTTGCGCATCAACTCAGCGTCAAGCCGGAAGAGGTCGTTGAGATGGAAACCCGCCTCTCGGGGCATGATCTGGCGCTTGAATCAGGTAACGACGATGAAGACGCTTTTTCTCCGATTGCCTATCTTCAGGATAACCGCAGCGAGCCGACACGGGTCATGGAATCCCGGGCTCGCGATCATTTGCATGGCGAAGGCTTGCAATCGGCGCTGGCCGGCCTTGACGAGCGGAGCCGCCGTATCGTTGAAGCACGCTGGCTGAGCGATGGTCCGGCGACGCTGCATGATCTGGCTGCCGAGTTTGGCGTTTCAGCCGAACGCATTCGCCAGATCGAGACCAAGGCCATGCAGAAGATGCGTGTCAGCCTGGCGCCGCTGGTTTCCGCCAACTGAGCCTGCCTACTCGCCAAGGGTAATGACCCGAATTGCCGTTCAGTGATTGCTGAACGGCTTTTTTCTGACAGAAAAAATTTACTTGCGCCCTGCAAGGCAGGCAGAACGGGCTTTTGGGAGCAGGCTTCCATGGAAGTCAATATCCATGCGGTTCTCACGGCATATGCCGCTGTGAGTGGCTATTTGCCTGCTTTCCAGAGGAGCCACTGTTTCCCTTTATTAAACTATTGGCCACGCCATCATGTTCGCTGCGGTTTGTTACTTTCAAACCGGTAGCGCTGTCTTGTCGACTACCCGGCGCAGAACGAAGCTCGAATGCACTCCGGTCACGCCCTGAATGCGATTGATGCGGTTGAGCAGGAGCTCCTGAAATGCGTCCATGTCCTTGACGATGACCTTGATCTGGTAATCAGCCTCCTGCCCGGTAATGAGCAGGCATTCGAGCACCTCGGAGAACTGGTTGATCTCCAGTTCGAAGTGTTCAAAGCGCTCCGGCGTGTGCTTGTCCATGGAAATGTAGATCAGCGCCATCAGCGTATGGCCGAGCGCCTTGGCATTGAGCAGGGCGCGGTATCCGGTAATCACGCCCGATTCCTCAAGTGCGCGTACGCGCCTTAAACAGGGCGAAGGTGACAGACCAATGCGCTCGGCCAGGTCCTGGTTGCTGATGCGCCCCTCCTGCTGCAACACCTGCAATATCTGCCGGTCAAAGCGATCAATTTCCATTCTATTGCCCCCGAATTTGTTATGTAGCAACTATATTTTATTAAACTGATAAAGTTAGCAATTATATGCCTTGCTCAGGTCAATATTAACCAAAAAACGCAAGCACTTGCCGCGTCTCATTGGCTATGATTACCCCATCGAAACAGGCCTCTGCGCCGACCTGAGGAGTGCTCAATCATGTTGAAACAACCCGCCACCAAATACACCGCCTTCCCGCCGGTCAAGATCGAAAACCGCCAATGGCCGACCCGCACCATCATCACGGCACCAGCCTGGATGAGCACCGATCTGCGCGACGGCAATCAGGCGCTGTTCGAACCGATGAATGCCGAGCGCAAGATGCGCATGTTCAAAACGCTGTGCGAGGTGGGTTTCAAGGAAATCGAAGTGGCCTTTCCTTCTGCCTCGCAGACAGATTTCGACTTCGTACGCAGGTTGATCGAAGAAAAGCATATTCCCGGCGACGTGACGATCGAGGTGCTCGCCCCGGCGCGTGAGGCGCTCATCCGCCGGACGTTCGAGGCGGTCAAGGGCGCCCGCCGCGCCATCGTGCATATTTACAACGCGACTTCGAAGCCCTTCCGCGAGATCGTCTTCGGCATGAGCAAGGCCGAGGTGGTGGCGATGGCCGTGGCCGCCGTCAAACTCGTCAAGCAGCTTGCCGAAGAGAATCCTGAGACCGAATGGGTGCTCGAATACAGCCCGGAGAACTTTACCGCCACCGAACTCGACTTCGCGCTTGAGGTTTGCAACGCGGTTACCGAAGCGTGGGGCGCGACGCCGGACAACAAGATCATCCTCAATCTGCCGACGACGGTGGAAATGGCGACACCCAACGTTTACGCCGATCAGATCGAATGGATGCACCGCCATCTGGCGCGTCGCGACAGCATCCTGATCAGCCTGCATCCGCATAACGACCGCGGCACGGCAGTGGCTGCTGCTGAGCTCGGACTGATGGCCGGTGCCGACCGTGTCGAAGGCTGCCTCTTCGGCAATGGCGAGCGTACCGGCAACGTCGATCTCGTCACGCTGGCGCTCAATCTCTACACGCAGGGCGTCTCGCCGAATCTCGATTTTTCGGATATCAACGCCGTCGCACGCAACTTCGAGTACTGCACGCAGATGCCGATCCACCCGCGCCATCCCTACGTTGGCGACCTGGTCTTCACCGCCTTCTCCGGCTCGCACCAGGACGCGATCAAGAAAGGCTTCTCAGCACAGGAGGCGGATGCGCTCTGGAACCTGCCCTACCTGCCGATCGATCCGGCCGATCTCGGCCGCAGCTACGATTCGGTGATCCGCATCAACAGTCAGTCGGGCAAGGGAGGCGTTGCCTATCTGCTCGAAACCGAATACGGCGTCGTGATGCCGCGCCGCTTGCAGGTTGAATTCTCAGCTGTGGTTCAGCGCTACACCGACAAACACGGTGGCGAAATGGAAGCATCCGACATCTGGACGCTCTTCTCGCAGACCTATCTCGAAACCTGTAATCCCGTTAGTTATGTCAAACATCAACTATTTGAGGACGGCACAATGCAGGGCATTCGCCTGACGGTGCAGATGCAGGGCGAAACCCATGAGCTGACCGGCGAAGGCAATGGTCCGATTGATGCCGCGGTCAATGCCTTGCGCAAACTCGGGATCAAGCTGCAGGTGCGCAGTTACGAAGAGCGTTCGATGGGTAGCAGCCGCGAAGGCGGCGATGCTAAAGCCTGTGCCTTCATGGAAGTTACACAAGTTGGCAGCGAGCGCGAATGCTACGGCGTCGGCATGGATGCGAACATCGTCACCGCCTCGATCAAGGCGCTGTTGAGTGGCGTCAATCGACTGAGCCTGAGCGGCGCGGCGGTCAAAGCCGCTTGAAACAGGAGGAGATCAACGGATGGTGCGGTGAGGCAACGTGGTAGAATCATGCCCCCTGCACGCAACCCTCTGATTGATCTTCACTATGTTCTCCGGAATCATTGCCGCAATTGGAAGCATTACCGAACTGACCCCGCGTAACGACGGCACGCCGACCGTACGGCTGACCGTCGACGCCGGCCATCTCAGCCTTGACGACGTGGCCATGGGTGACTCCATTGCCTGCAACGGCGTCTGCCTGACCGTCGTCGAAAAGCGCGAGCGCAGCTTTGCGGTCGACGTCTCGCCCGAAACGCTGTCATGTACCATCGGGCTGGGCGCTCCGGGCCCGATCAATCTGGAAAAGGCGCTGCGTCTGGCTGACCGCCTTGGCGGCCACCTCGTTTCCGGCCACGTCGACGGCGTTGGCGAGGTTTTGCGCTTCGACCCCGTTGGCGATAACCGCCTGCTTGAAATCAGGGCACCGGAGGCTCTGGCCAAATATATCGCACGCAAGGGTTCGATCACCGTCAATGGCGTCAGCCTGACCACCAATACGGTCATCGGCGCCTGTTTCTCCATCAACCTGATTCCGCACACGCTTGAAGCAACGACGCTCGGTCGTCTGAAAGCGGGCAGCCAGGTCAATCTCGAGATCGATCTGATCGCACGCTATTGCGAACGGCTTCTTGGCGTATCCAACGGCGCCAAGTAGGTAAATAAAGTATAGGAAAAACAGTTAGTTATTCCATTACTGGATATTGTTGGACATGGTTGATTATGTGAATCGGTGACGGTATTATTGACGGCATTCATTGCGATACCGTCAAAATACCGTCAGATGCTTACCAAACGCCTCGTAGAAAAAGCCGCGCCGACCGACAAGCCGCAGAAGCTAGTCGACGATAGGGGCCTGTACCTCTACGTCACGCCTCACGGGACGAAGTCATGGCGATTCGACTATCGTTTCGGGGGGAAGCGGTTCACGATGACCTTCGGTATATTTCCCGAAGTCACGTTGGACGAAGCGCGAAAACAGCATCTGGCTGCACGGACGAAGCTGGCGGAAGGCGTCAATCCGTCGCAAAAGAAGAAGTTGGAAAAGCTCAGTCAGCAGGTCGGACTCAGCAATACCTTCGATAAGGTAGCGACCGCGTGGTTTGACTCCAAGAAAGAGCGGCGCTCAGAAGTTTGGCGGCAAGGGCATCAGCTTTATCTGAAGCGCGATTTGTCACCAGCGTTCGGCAAAATTCCCTTAGCAGACATTACGACTGAGACGCTGCTGGGCTTATTGGAAAAGGTCGCAAAGAGTTCTGGCGTCAAAACCGCCGACCGAGTCCGCCAGACTGCCAGCCAAGTTTTCGATTTCGGACGCCGAAAACTGAAGATCACCGCAAACGTGGCACGCGCCCTGGCTGGATGGGCTGAAATACCAGCCAAGAAGCATCGCGCTTGGCTAAAAGAGGCTGAAGTCCCCGCATTCCTTGACGCGCTGGATGAATACCCTAGCTACCCGACGACAAAGTACGCCGCCAAGCTGCTTTTTCTTACCTTCGTTCGTAAGGGCGAACTCCGTGGAGCCAAATGGTCGGAATTCGATTTCGATAATGCACTGTGGGTCGTACCAGCAGAGCGCATGAAAATGCTGACGGAGCAAAAGGCGAATCGACATAACGCCCACGATGTTCCACTGAGCCGGCAGGCGCTTGAACTTCTTGAAGAGTTGCGCCCGATTAGTGCCGGTTCAGAGTATCTGTTTCCAGGCATTATCAGTCTTGAAAAGCCAATTGCAGGAAGCACGCTCAACGTGATGTTTGCACGCATGGGGTACTCGGGTCTGCTGACACCTCACGGCATCCGCGCTACCGCCAGCACTATCCTCAACGAGCACGGGCATCGAGGAGATTTGATCGAGCGTCAACTAGCCCACGTTGAACGGAATGAGACGCGTGCAGCGTACAACCATGCAAAATACTTGGAAGAGCGCCGTCAAATGATGCAGGCATGGGCCGATATTGTCGATGAGCTTCGCGGCGCAATGCCCAAGAAAAAGGAAAATGACGAATGGCAATAGACAAGTACCTGCGAATAAAGCAGGTCTGCGAGCTGACGGGGCTTTCACGAGCGACCATCTACGCGATGGAGAAAAAAGGCGACTTCCCATCAAAAAAGGCTCTTGGGCCACGTGCAGTGGCTTGGTTGGAATCCGAGATTGCCACCTGGATGGAATCGAGGAAATCAGCAGTGAAGTCGGGACGCGAAGCAAAGCCTGGACGCCCTTCAGTGCGCAAGAGTGGATCACCGAGAAAAGCAGAAAAATCGGCGATTGAACCAACTGAGCAGCCAAGCTTAACGCCACCAGTTGGAGCTTCAGGGATTGTCACCGAGCCGACCGATGATTTCCCCGGCTGGTCTGAAGAAGTCTCCGAAACGACCGACAAGTTCGCTGACTGGTCTGACGGCGACGACGTGCCGAAATCGCCCAATCAGCCTCCTCGGCTTGCTCAGGCTCCCAGTAAGCGAAATGCTAGAAAAGAGGGGGCAGTCCGGATAAATAGGGGCGTGAAAGCTATCGACGTGGTTGCTGATTTCAATGCCTCCAGACTCGGCAAGGCAAAGCCAAGCAAGTAGTCATTTGCTTATCTTCGCACCTCCGCGGAGATAAAGTGTGCGGAAATTGATCCACAGAACGCCTCAGCCCGTATCACGAATGTGTGACGGATGCATTTAGTCTGTCAAGAAATCAGCCCTTGATTTCCAGAGTTATCTCAGCTAATCTCGCACCGTCGTCTCGGTAGTTCGAGGTAGCACTGGTCAAGGTCCTTCGCATTGGGGGACACCGAATAACTGACTTGCGCGCAATGCGCGAGTGAAAAACACCAGCACCCCTCGGCTTACTTATGACGCCGACTCTTATCCTACTCAAACTAGCGCGGAAAATTTTCGCGCACAACCATCTCGTTCGTGGTGGCGGATAAGCGTCGGTGTCTCATTCTAGCTAGACATAATCAATGTCCTTGTTCTCCACCATGCGTCTCAATTCGCTTTGGAGAACTTGTCATGTCTCAAATACAAAAGCTTTTACCTAATGATGATTTCGTAGCCTGTCCTGCAGATCATCCGTACCTCGTTGCCACCGGGAATGTCGGCGCCAATTGCCAGATGTACAACGGAGATGCTGTCGTGGCCGACATTCCGTGCCGTGGTCTTGCGACGTTCAAAATCTGTGACCACTCTGGAAAGCCAGCTAATGCGCTGTTTCTGGCGAATCAAGGTGACTCCAGCTTTGAGCACGTGCTGCTTACTGGGGACAGCATCGCTGGGCACTATATTCGCATCGGCTCCCTTACCAATCCGATTCTTGTGGTCGAGGACGTCGAAAGTGGATTGTCGCTGAACGCTGCTACCGACTTTTGTGTAGCAGTTACGCTGTACTCGGAAAACATCGCTGGTGTCGTTTCATCCCTGAGGAAGAAGTATCCGGAAAGTCGGATCATTGTGTGTGTTGGTGCCTATGGCGCCAAAGACCTCCGCTCGAACGAGCCTTACGCCCGCAAGGCGGCAATGCAGAGCCACGCTGGTGTTGCCATTCCCGACAGCGGCGATCACTTCAACGATCTATTTCTGGAAAGGGGTGCTAAACATACGCTCGCGCAAGTGCTTCTAGGCAACATGCCGTTGACCAAGCCAGCATTGCCGGAACCTGAAGAGTCCTCGCCTGTAACGGATTCGATGCAATGGTCAGGGCCGATATTCGGTAGCGCGCTGATGGAACAGCTTTTGGAGCCCTTCAAACGCCATGTTGTCCTTTCCGAACATCAGATACTGGCGGTCAGCCTGTGGGTGATTCTCACCCATGCTGTGGGCGTAGCGCGGGTGTTGCCGATTTTAGCCTTGGTCTCACCGGTGCGTCGTTGCGGCAAGACCACGCTGCTCGGCCTCATTCTCATGCTCGTAAATCGTGGATTGATGTCAAACAACATCACTCCGGCGGCCATGTATCGGACAGTTGACGAATGGAAGCCGACCTTGCTGATTGACGAGGCCGATACCTTTCTGGCGACGTGCCAAGAGCTGATTGGCATCATCAATGCGGGTCACACGCGGGATTCAGGGTTCGTCTATCGCATGGGGGTGGGCAATAAACCGCGCCGCTTCAATGTCTTTTGCCCGAAGCTGATTGCGGGGATTGGTCACCGTTCGCCGACGATTACAGACCGCTCAATCGTTATCGAGCACCAGCGTAAGCGCGAAGACGAGATCGTCGAAAAATATTCAGCAAAGGACAACGACGATCTAGTTGCTCTACGCACCCGCATTGCACGTTGGGCAGCCGACAATCTGGAGGCGATTGCAGCCGCTCAATTCGACCGTCCCGCTCTGGGTAACGACCGCGCATTGGACAACTGGGAGCCGCTGCTAGCCATCGCAGCATGTCTCGGCGACGAGTGGTTGAAGGCTGCTACCGAAGCGGCTGAAGCTCTCTCCGCCACGCACGAGAAAGCTATTTGCTCAGGCGAGGAACTGCTTCGTGATATCCGGACGGTATTTTCCGCCAAGGGAACAAATCGGATTTATACCTCTAAATTGATTCATGCGCTATGCAGCAATCCGGAAAAGCCATGGAGCACATTCAGTCGCGGAGGGCCGATCACGCCTCGTCAAATCGGCAAGCTGCTTGATGACTTCGGAATCGAATCACGTGACATTCGGACAGGCGAGGAGGTTAAGAAGGGGTACTGGTTAGTCGATTTCGAGGATGCCTTTGCTCGATACGTGCCCGATTAACTGAGAAAAGCCGCTACAACGCTACAAGCTCGCTACATCTGATTTGTAGCGTTGTAGCGGCAATTCGAGCAAACCCAAAAAAAAACGTCACGTCACGCACACATGAGGTCACCATGAAAAAATCTGTATTTGGAAAGGCTACTGCCGCACAACTGAGAAGAATGAGGGAAACAGTCCCAAAATTCCCTGGCGTCCCGCCAGATGCAGGGCACTGCCCACCGGTTCACAGGTACGCCTTCATCATTGAGGAACCGCGTAAATTCACCATCAAGGGGAGCGAGCCGGCCAAGGAATTCGACCTTAAAAATGCCCTCACTCAACTGCTAAAGACCATAGATCAGGGCGGCAGCGTCGACCATTCGGTATTCCGATTGAGAATAGCTGAGGACGACTGGGAAAAGCTTTGGAACAACCGAGAGCGGCGCAAGAAACCCTGCGATCGGAAAAACGACCCCGTAAATGTCACGCTACGTATTTCGCGGTCGTAGGCCGACGCAAGTCGACCGATGCTCGCATGTGGCGAACTTATTTTTCAGAATTATGGTCGCGCCACCGATTGTCGAAGGTCGCAACCGAGCGCTTGTCCTACGCTCGGTAGCGGGCCTAACCACCCGCGTCGGCATGTCCCGCAGGCATGCGCTGGCACATGAATTCAACGCCAATATAAAGCACTCATTTTCAGGTGCCGTACTCAATTTGACGGCAGCACTTGGCTACCAAGGCTACCTGCTTGGCACCGGGCATATTGGCTCGCTGCCAGTCAGGTCGTCAGTGGCTGGGGTACTTGCTGAAAGGCATACCCCCCCAGGTGCATTCCCCTAGATGATAACCAGCCAACTCGCCCCAGCGATAACCGGGGCAGTGGCGAAGGTCATCAAGGATCGCCATCGACCTGTACGGAGTGCCGACCATGACCGATTCAATCAAGACCACCCTGTCCCTGCGGAAGCTGTCCCCCCGCGTTCGCATGGACATTGATGCCAGACTTTGCAATGTCGTCACCCCGTGGGGTGAGCTACTTGAGCGCTACACCAAGCCCAGTCACCAGCGCAGCGCGCTCTCTGGAACCAAAACCAAGTGGGTCGTCCGGTGTGCTGCGGACCTAAACGATCCCGGACTAGGCGATGTTCCATATTGCATCGAGTCTCAGCTGCACCTCCCCAACGCTTTGACCGGGCACAACCTCGAACATGGAACCAGCGTGTTCGCCGCCGGAGTGGCTGCGCTCGAACTGCAACGTATCTGGATGGCTGGCTTTGGCTTGCCCCGCGAAGAGCTTGACCTCCTGACGCCGGACGACATCACATTGCGGGGCGTGACCATCACGTTTCATCAGCTGATGGCCGACCATGAAACCGCCAAGGCTCTAGTCGATGCTGTTCTTGCTACGGGGACCGCATTGGGCATCTGTGAGTACTACGGGTCATCGAATTTGACGGTCTATCTGAATTGCGGAACGTTCAAGCTGGTCTTCTACATCAAGACCGACCTGTCGCACTGCGCGTTTCCGAGTGACGCACCGGTCGAGAGCCTGATTGGCTGCGCGGGCTGTATCGTGCGGATTGAGGCCGTGCTGGGCGAACGGTTCCTAAAAAAGTACCACCGGACCGCTCTCCGGAGTTGGGAAAACGCCTACGAGGAAGGTCTGTACGAGCGCATCTACAACCTCACCGTTCGGAAACTGCTGCGCCTCGATGACGGACTCCGCCACAAAGAGCCGCGTGCCGAAGTGTATGAACGTCTGACGCCGACCGAGGAACGTTTGCTGCGCGGCTATATCGCCGGGCATGATCCGCGAAAGTTTAAAAATGTTGTCGAAAGCCGCAGTCCAGGCAAGCGCTTCTCGGAACTGCGGAAATCGATTCTTGCCAAGGCCAATACGGATATCGACATTCCGTGGGACAAACATGTCCAACTTCGCTGCTTCGAGTTGGAAGTGCCGCTGCGGTATCCCGGTGACCACCATCCCGATGGTGAGCATGCTCCGTGGTGCTTCTGCGAGGAGAACTGGCCGGCGCTTCTCCAGAAGCTACGCGACAAGTACGAGGAGACATTGGCTGCGGTAGCCAAACGCAAGGCCGCGACCCACCTACCGGGAGACGTTGTAGCGCTGTAGCGGCAAATTCGGGGGACCGGTCAGTTGTATTGACGGTCCCCGTTGCAACGTGAGGAATCTCTCCTTACTTGGCCGGCTGATCTCGGTGGGCCAGACGACGATTGAACCGCCATAGTTAACGATGCTAAACGTCCGCGCCTCACTATGCGATTTATGCTGAAACGGGCAAAGTGGGTATTTCGGCGGCGATACCAACGTGATCTGTGATGGGCTTCCCATTGATGAAAGGCACTGCCCATTCGCTGACGTTCGGGAGATATGGCGATTGAAGCCCCCGTCTGCTGATGCAGATATGGTCAATCCGTGGCCTACCGGTAAGCGTATCGAGACCCGGCGTAAGGCAAAAGAGATCCCGATGACGCAGCGCGGCTGAAAGCATAATCTCACCGTCCTTCGAGCCGTACCGCGATACCCCAGGGAGAGACTGGTTGAAATCGCCGGCGACCAAGAAAGTGCAATCATCGTGCTGTGCATGAATCCGTGTCCATTCAGCAGACTGCACGGCAACTGCGCTACAGAATCCGTCAGCGCCTAGCCATAGCTTGTCACTGAGCCACGGTAGGACAGTGCCGACGACGACAATAGCGGGATGCTTCGGAATCTTGATATGGACAGCCGCCATCCGATCCTGCTGAGCATGAATCTCAACTGGCGTATGTGCAATTGTATTTCTGACCCAGATCGAGACCCAGCAACGTTCCGGAGATGATGCTAAGTCTTCGGCGGACAACGACTGTGCGGCCATGACGTAGTTCGAAAGTGGCTCAAGGGAGGTTGCCACCCATGTCTCAGTCAGAATCCAGACATCGGCATCCCGCTTTTCAATTGCATCGTAAAAGGCGGCTTTTCGGTCAGCGCCCAATGGCCTTACCGATTCTAGATTCCATGTAGCGATTCTAATCATGAGGTCATTATTACCCCTTTGGTTTGGAACTCATATCCGACGACGAGTTATTTCTTGGACACGATGAGCGAAGCGAGCCGTCTGAAGTGAATCAGGTCAGTCGCGCAAGCAATTCTCTGTCCGACAGCCAGCGCCGAACACTCTGCCGCAACTTGCCCTC
Source organism: Propionivibrio sp. (assembly GCF_049316945.1). Taxonomy (GTDB): domain Bacteria; phylum Pseudomonadota; class Gammaproteobacteria; order Burkholderiales; family Rhodocyclaceae; genus Propionivibrio. Next base: position 12,469 of record NZ_JBMOJE010000012.1, read on the forward strand.
GATGGCACAGAACGCCTCGCCGTGATGCTGCTCCCAAAGGTGCGCAAGCTCGTGAAAGGCGAGGTCGAGTAAGTCGCCATGCCGGTATCTGGTTTCGGCGGTCAGCAGCAGCGGGTTGATGAAGATGCGATGCGGACTGCCATCAATAGTAGGCGTCGAGCACAGCCCCTCGGCGTTAGCAATGAAGCAGAACCCGACATCAACCCGGCGACCCCGAAAGCATGTCTGCGAGCCGGAAACATCAGCCCCGTTGCTCTCCCAGTCGTCGATCAACTGTCCTTGCTGATCGTAGAACGCCGCGCCATTTTTCAGCGACCAGTCACAACACAGAATCGTCGATATTGCAGCCCGCCAGCTATGGGCCAGCTTGGCAGTCCGCTGCTTGTTCATTTCGGCAACCAGCAGCGGAGCCGTGATGTACGCCTGACTATTGGCAGACCGGCGCACCGCCAGCGAATCGACCTTCAGATGAAAGTTTGCCGGATAGCGCTCGTGCGTAATGCGCCTCAACGCCGCCGCGTACCCGGCCACCGCATCAGGTTTCGCCGTGTTCGGGCACATCAGTAGCAACGGTGCGCTTGGCGGTAGGCTCGATTCGCTGCTGGTGTCCGGTCCGCTTGAACTGCTGCTACCCGGAATGGCAGAAAAGTCGTCAAAGTTTATCGACAGGTCCAGCGCCTTTCCGTAGCGGACAGCGCTCTGGTTTTGCACCAGTTCGCCGACGATCTTGGAGAACTGGTCGCGCATGGCCGAAGTGAATCCATCGCGATTGGCGGTCAGAGCGGCGCTACCGGCATCGAGTTCGAGACCGCCGCTCAGCGCACTCTGATTGGTGCTGGAGTAGAGCGCTTCGATAAGCATCGGCAATCCGGCCACCGTAACCACGAAGGCCGACCGACTGGCTTCTTGTTGCTCGTCGTACCAGAGGTCGCCCAGCGAAGTTTTCACCGCGAAGTCGTAGAGACCGTCGTTGTTTTGCGGTAGTACCACGCCGTCCAGAGTGATCGCCACCGGACGACCGGTCGCGAATTCCATGAAACACGCAGCGACATAGCCCTTGATTCGCTCGCGCCAGGCATCAAGCAAGCTGGAATCATCGGCCAGCTCGACCGTCATCCGCGTACCGGAAACGGTTGTCGATTCCTCAGTCAGCCGATATTCGCCGCCGCTGCCCTCGACAAGGAGATTGCGCGTGCAGATCGAGTAACGGTGATGCGCGAAAAACAGGATCGCCTTGGCGTAGCCAAATCCCCCGATGGACCCGGCCAGCTTTCGTGACCCACCCATGCAGAGCAGGACGTTTTCCAGCGTGTCTCGGTCCATGCCGGTGCCGTCGTCGGATACATGCAGTTCGATCCGGCCAGCTTCGTTGGCTGCCAGCAGGAAGTCGATATTCGCCGCCTGCGCGTCGTAGGCGTTCTGGAGGAACTCGCGGATCATCGCCCAGCGCCAGTCGGCGTACTCGGTTTTGGCCTTCTGAAAGTAGGTATGCGGCACCTGAACTTGCCGAACATCAGTCATCGTGTTCATGGCAGGCCCCTCAAAGCAAAGATGGAATCTGGCGGCGCTTGCCGATTCGGACGTACTTTTCGAGCGTTGCGCCCTTGTGCCCCGACACCATCGCAATGACGTGGCTCTGCACACCAGCAAGAATCCCAGCAGTGACAAAGCCTGCGCGCAAACTGTGGCCTGAAAACAATGCCGGGTCTCGCCCCGACGATTCGATCAGTTGCTTGATGATCTTCGCGACGGCATGCGTGGAAAGCGCTCGGTTGCCGATGCTCTCGTTTTGGCCGACAGCGCGGAAAATCGGCCCGTCAGTCAGTCCAGATATTTCCTGCCAGTGTCTCAACGCTTTCACCGGGCACCGATCACCGTAGGCATTCGGGATGAACTTCACGAACCCGGCACCGGCTTGATCGACCTTAGACGAGCGCAGCAGCAATTCCATGCCGGAATCCAACCAAGTCACACAGTCCCATGTCAGGCCGACCAACTCACTGCGACGAAACGCCCCACCCCAGCCGGTCGCGAGCAGTGCAATTGTCCGCGCCGCCCATACTGGCTTGCGCTTCGCGGCAACGGACCACAACTCAAGCAGGATGTCTTTCTCGATGGCGCCAACCCGGCGCTGGGCAACACCGACCGACCGGCGCACGCCCTTCATGACTTGTTTTACCCGCGCATCGCTGACGGGCGACTGATAGCCCTGGTCAAGATGGCCGACGTGGATGCTTACCAGTCGCCGTTCGATAGTCGCCACGGCAAGCCTGCTGCCGATGGCCGTAACGTAGTCGACGATCTGATCGACCGTCGCCGGAATGCTTCCGCCTGCCTCAATGTAGAGGCGAACATCGTTGGCGTACTCGCGCCGGGTTGATGGCGCTCTGGTTGCTTCAAGGTATTCGACCTCGGAAAGTAAGGGGCGCACGGGTGCCTTGCGCCGATGATCGACGTTGCTCATGATTGGATTCCTTTGTTTGTATGCCAATGGCGAGTACAAAACCGGTTTCACTAACTGTGGTTTTGTGAAACTGCTTGGCGAAAATGAAAGCGGCACGATTGCCGCTGGCGAGAACTGACCGGGTGGCCTACGGTCTCGCGGTGGGAATGTGTTTCGGCGTTCGTGGCACGTAATCGGATACGTAGCGTTTGCAACCTGCCGATAGACTGTGCGCCGTCGCTGCCAAATCCCCCATTTCAGCGATCAGGAATCCTAATGCTTCCAGGGTATCAGCAGGTATCTCACCAGTTCCGCATTCCGGGGACACAGCAACCATCAGACGACCAATCGCAGCGGTCCCTCGGTGAATGGTGCGCATCGTGATGTCTGCATTGGTGCAGATTTGATAGAGCAGTGCCGGTTCGGCTGACTCATAGTCGAGGTGGTATTCCAGCCGCACATTGAGGTGCGGCAGTGAAAGCATGAGGTCACGCAACGGGCGCCGCGCTTCGCATGCCGTGAGGTCGGTATCGAGATGTTGTCCGTTCATGTTCAGTACTCGTTGGCCTTGAGGACGGTCGTAACTGAGCGATCACACTCGGTTATGACATATAGCATATCACCTCCGACGGCATAGGCGGAAAGCAGCCGCCCACCTGAAAACAAGGCGCTTTCGTTGGCGATTTTGTCGTCCTTGACGAGGCAGCCCCATTGCCCCCGATGATGTTGGGCAATCAATGAGAGCGGCGAAACATTGTGCTTATCGCAGTGCGCCAGCGCACCGGGTGTGGCGACCGTCCGTCCCAAGGGAAACAATGGACCGTCATCGTGCGGGGTTGGCATCGACAACGAGGTGGCAGGTAAATCTAGAAGTTTGTTTGACATGGCAGTGGCTCCAATTAGTTGAGCCGCACCGCCAAAAAAGTGCCGAATCCGTAAACGCAAAAAGCCACTGCTCAGAGAGCAATGGCTTTCGATTCAAGCGTCGGGAATCAGCGCGTTTTCTGGCGCGTCGCGACTACGACGCTACGCGTCGTAGCTTACTTTAGCCGGAACGCTAAGTTGGGCACAAGCACCAATAAACTTCGGCGCGTACTCGACAGTTCCCGACCCTATCCACGCTGACTTACTTTCTCACCCCCTGCTGAATTTCATGCAAAGTTTTCGCGAGAGAGCCGGCCAAGTCAAGAAGCTTGGGGTCCGCGCCATCGTGTTTTGAATCGGTGTCCTGCTGCCCGAAATACCTGACAGCGAATTCTCGTTTGACTTGGTTCCGCTCGCTATCGTCGAGAGTCGCCAAGAATGGGTCTATTGATGCCAGCTCAAGCTCGGCCTGCCGGAATCGTCGCTCGTTCTTCTGGTGACGAGTTACTTGCAGTGCGGCAAACCCCGCCAACAGAATGAACGGCATGGAAATCAAGGTCTGCCGAGCGACTGTGGCCCAAGTCAAATCCTTGTCATAAGTGAAGTAGAAGAAAACAACCCCGACAGTAATCCACAAGACCAACGACGAAGACGCCACACCCTTCCAAAGCGCCGCACGAGACCGTTCCTCGTTTGCAGTCTTTTGGTAGCCATGCGCCATGCCCGTGTCGGTAATGATACCGATCAACTTTTGCGCATGCGCTTTGAGCCCTTCCATCGTGTCGATGATGGATTTTGTGTCCTTGTTCAGTGACTCGATAACGGTCGCATGCTCTTTGGCAGCACCGGAGGCTGCATTCTCGGCAGCTTCAGCGCGTTGCTCTTCAGCTTCCTCGAACGAGGATTGTCTCTCCTGCTCTGCTTTTGCTGCGGACTGAACGCGGCTCTGCTCAGCAGTAGAGAACTCATTTTGGCGCAACTGTTGCGCATCGGAAAACTGCTGCTGAAACGTAGCAATAGCAGTATCCAATCGCTGCTTCTGTGCAGCAATCTCAGTCGTCGCCTCCGATATTCGCTTATCGAGTGCTGCCTGCGCTTTAGCTACTTCGTCGCCGTCGACTTTCAATTCGTTGAGGTAGGTTGCCGTAGCCGTCCGATAGCTCGCAGCAACCTCTCGCATGTCATCGATGCCGGACGCGCTCTGTCGCGGAATTGCAGCAAGTTGGGCAAGGCAGTTGTCGAGATGAGTCTGCGCGTTATTCCAGTGCGCCGCATTCTTGTTGGAGACAAAACCGCTGATTTCGGCGCGGGCCTGCTGCAGATACGTGGCTACGTTATTTAGATTGCCGATCACCACCAAGAGCGGGTCAGCCTGATTGAAGACCGTTCTTACATGAGCAACGACCGCGTTGGCTCTATCCCAATGGGCGATGGTGGTTGCATCTTGTTGGCAGGCCTCATTCGCGGATTCCAGGAATTTGCCGATTTCGGCCAGTTCCGTGAATACCTGATGGCTCTGCATGCGCTCTGCCCATTGGCTCATGTTGTCCCCCTTACTTCCCGCCAAGCACTCGAAGAAGGTCCATCACTCGCCGTCCTCGAACTCAGCATTCTTGAACCGCAGCACGTTGCAGTTCTCCTTCACGGCGCGCTGCAATCCATCGTCGAAGCCCGTTGCCGATTCGGCCTGAATCTCAATCGCGATCCTGACCTTCACGCCGGGGCGCGACGTGAATTGCAGAACGACCTCGTCGACAAGATCAGCAAACTGCTTCTTGGCCTGAATCGCGTCGAGTTCGATGCTGCCGTAGAACTGCTTTTTCGGCGTCTGCGTCGTTGCGCCACCACCCGTTGGATAGGTCGGCTTCGCGGAATCCTCCACACGCGACGAACTACCACCGGTAGCTGCTGCCGCCGTATCGGTCGGCTTGGGTCGCGCTGCCTCGTCGGCAGCGCGCTGCGCTTCGGCGTATCCGGCAGCGGTAACGGGTTCGATCAGGAGCAGCGATGCATCAAGGAATAGCGAGGTGCGCTTGCCATAGCTGAAGCCGAGGTAGCGACCATCCTCCTTGGCCTGCGCGAAACCGAAGAAGTCGCGGCTCTCGGCACCTGCGGCCAAGGTGTGCTGAAAGGCTGAGTCATCACGAAGCCGGGGCAGATACAGTTGCTGGCATGTCTGCTGCCACACGTTGAGGGCGAGGGTTTCCTTGGCGTCCTCTTTCCAGAACCACGTCTTGAGCACCGTCGCCAAGTGGATCGGCGCCCACTCGGTAATCAGGAGTTCGTTCTCCTTGAGCACGCGCTCGATTTCTTGCGAAAGGTTCTGAGCACCGGGATTGACGGGGAAATGCTCCCACTGAATATCAGACAGGCCTTTGCCCGGACGGGCTTCCTGCATCGGCGCCACGATCCATTTATAGGTCTCGCGGATCATGCGGCGCAGTGCCTCGTTGGAATCCTCAAGGCTCTTGCTGGCCTGCCGTGCCTGGAACTGATCGAGGTTGAGCTTCATCTCCTTGATGTCGCCGACGATGGACTGCCACGCCAAGGTCGAGCGCACCTGATCCTTTAGGCGGCTCACGCTGTCGTAGTCGGCGGCGATGAAAATCAAACGGTTCTGCTTGAAGCGCGGCTGGTCGCCACGGTTTTTCAGAATCTCGGTCGCACGGTCGATGGCAAGGCTTTGGCCGCTTCGGCTGAAGGCGGCATCGGGCGGCAACACGACAAGTCGCAATTGCCAGTCGTCGGGAATATCGCCGCTCGACGTGAAGACATGAATACCGCCGAACACGCCCGTCGCAAAGCTTTTCTGCACGCGGTCACGGATGGCGGGGAATACGTCTTCCTTGTCTTGGAACCGGCGCTTGCGCTCTTCCATTTCGCGTCGCAGGTTGGGACGTGTATCGAACCAGAAACGATTGTTGCCGCTGTTCAGGTAGTGCAGGCGGTCGCCCAAACGGCGCAACGCGTCCTTATAGATGCCGACTTGCTGGCCCGGTTGCGCCGCGCCCAAAATGACACGTTCCAGTTCAAGGCCACGCACCATCTGGCTTGCCGTAGTCGGCGCGCTGCCCAAAAAAATGGTCCGTGCCGAACGGCGGCAGGCCTGCACCGCACCAAGACGGGTATCTCGGTTTTCGATCTCGGTGGTCTCGGCGCGCTCGCCATCCACGTCGCGCTCTACAACCGGGTCCCAGCCTTGCGGCAGGTAATAGATCACCTCGTTACGGGTGTCGGCATCTTGCAGCGGGAAGCTGCCCGGCATGATGAGTGGGTCTTTATCGTTGTCTTTCCACAGGCGATGAATCACCTTCGCCATCAGCTTCAGGACACCACGGGTCCGCTGGAAGTTATCGAGCGACGACCAGTCTTCATAAAGTCGGTCAAACACCTCCGGGTGAATCGGGTAGGCGTGCATCAAGCGGTCAAAGTAGCGGCTCTCCTGCGTCTCGCGTGGGAAGTCCTCGCCGTTGGCCGTGTAGAAGTCGGCGAACGCACGACAGACCGATTCCGCAGCCAGCTTGTCGTCAATGCTGGAGAACAGCCGGCGGCGGACAATCTCGAATGCTTCCTCGGTGCCGACAGGTTTCCAGAGGGCTTGAATGCGCCCGAAGTAGTGGGCCAAGGCGGCAAGTGCTTTCACGCCGCGCTGGCTACCCGCTTCCTTGTCCGATTCGGGCAACGAGGCCAGCAGTACGGCGTTCGGAACCGCCTTTAGTGCCTCGGTCAGCGCCTGCACAAAACTCAGATTCGAGTCGAAGCTACCGCCCGTCAGTGCCTTACCTTCTTCAAACTGGCGCACATAGGCAACCAACTCGTCGATCAGGATCACGCAGGGCGCGTAACGGCTCAGCAGAGTTTCCAGTACCGCCTTGCCTGGAGAGGTGCCGGATGAATCGGCATCGGCGACCAGCGCATAGCCTTCGGCTTTTCCCAATTGCCACGCCAGATCGCCCCAAAGGGTGCGAATCGCCTGACCGTCGCGCATCACGGGTTGATTGGGCGATGACTTGATGCCGTCAAGTACCGCAACACGCGCACGCGGCAGTTCCGTGACGCCAGCTGCGTCAAGAATCGCCGGCACGCCGGGCAAATCGCTTGCTGATACATCACCAGTCGCGAGGTGATAGACGGCCAGCATGGTGTGCGTCTTGCCGCCGCCGAAAGCGGTTTGCAACTGAATGACCGGATCGCCGCCTTTACCAGACAAGCGCTTGACCACGGAATCGAGCAGCAAACGCATACCCTCGGTAATGAAGGTGCGCTGGAAGAACAGTGCCGGATTCTGGTACTCGGGCGTTGCCGTGCCTTCATGAACACGAGATAAGTCAGCGGCAAACTCGGCCTGCTGAAACGTGCCCTTGAGGACATCTTCGTGCGGAACGGCGATTTCGCGCCAGGGTTTCAGGGTCATGTGTTTTCTCCACTGACTTGGTCCGGAAATGGCTTGGCAAACCGCACCATGCGCCCCAGACTTTTTTCGATTTCGGTGAAGCCACTACCGTACTCGTGCACCAATTGTTGCGACAGTGTCGCAACAAACCGTTCCCCGCAAACGACCTTCTTGTCATGCGGAACTTCGCGACGAATGCGGCTCTGCGAATTCACGCCAGAGTTTGCCTTCATCCCCTTTTCTCCGTACTTGCGGCATAGATCGTCAAAACCAACTCACTGTCATCTTTCAATCGGTACTCGGGGCGCTTCCCGGAAAGTTGCTCGCTTCGCGCCAAAATGATCGCCACCCCTTCGCCACGCTTGTCCATGATGTGGCTGCGGTGGTTGACCAACATGTCATCGATGATCGGGCAGCGGGCCAGCAGGCTGGTCAGTGCCTCGTTACGCGCTGCCTGACGGTATGGCAAGCTCTCAGGAGTCATCGTGTTTGGCAACATGCCTGGGGAATACAACTCCAGCCTATCGTCGAACAAGCGCAGTCGCACCTTCGCCCCCGCCATGGAGTAATCCCGGTGGGCCACTGCGTTGGTCACGGCTTCGAACACGGCCAGCATGTCGAATTGAGGCACATCCTCGCGCCCGCCCTGCGCGTGCTTGTAGGCAGCCACCCTCATGTTTTTGCGAACGAAGGCGCATGCTTCGAGAATCTGCTGATCCAGTGGGCCGCTGATGTCCTGGGCATCCTGCTGGTAAGCAGAGTCACCCTCTGGCAGAGCGTCCGTGCCCTGATACGCCACGGCCTGGATGAAGGCACCCGGCAGGTGCTGCCGTGCCGTACGACTGCTCATGAGCAATCCAGCCACCGTAGGATGCCAGTCACTCTTGTCGTCACAGGCCGCCATGGCGAGCTTGTTCAACAAGATTTCCGGCGCATCGCTGCTGTTCATCGGCGCGAAGCGCCGCCAAAGCGCCTCGTCCAGATCGGCCAGAGTGGCGCGAGTAACCGGTGTTTCGTCAAAACGAATCAAGCGGGATTGGCTGCGCTGCTGGAATAGTCGGGCCAGTTGATCCGGTGGAATCGGACGCTTGGACGAGCCGACACGATGAAGATAACCGCCCGGGCTTTGATGGACAAACAGACTGCGCTCCACTTCCAGCCGGAACACCGGTTGTTCCGTCCCCGCGAAGTCGGGTAACGTCATACGTTCGATGATGGGAGCCAAGGGCGGTTTGATCGACTGTTCGCACGCCTGCCTTACCACCAGCTCCACGGCGTCAAGGTGTTCGATGGGGATGCCGAGCACCTCCCGGCTGGTGTCTTCCACGCCTAGCAACAGGACTCCGCCCACACTGTTGGCGAAGGCAGCCAATTCGTCGGCCAGGGCGTCCTGAGACGGCCCCCTGACCTTGCCACCAGCGAATTTCACCTCCTTCAATTCGAGATAGCTGTCCTCACCAAGCCGGATTTTTTCCAGCAATTCACTGCGTGTTGCCAACATGTCAAACCTCCGTTCCCAGGCGCTTCCAGCGTCGGGCAAAAGCCTCGTGCCCACCTTCCATCACGCGACAGACCTCTCGACGCACCGAGGCCTCCTGCAACGAGCCACTTTGTTGCACAAAGCACTGTCCGCGACCGAACTCCATGATGTGCACAAGTTCAGCATCGCCATTGACGACCACGTTCGGGTTGTGGGTCACGACGATGAGCTGGCGGCGCAGTTTGTTCTCCCGAATCTGCCGAACGATCAGGTCATAGATCAGATGGTTGTCCAGGTCGTCTTCGGGTTGATCGAGTACGATGGGCTCCTCGCCAAACGCCAACAAGAAGGCCAGCAGAGCCGCCGAACGCTGGCCCTGCGAGCCTTGACTGATGGAAGTCCAACGGCCATCGCGCTGATACTCAATCCGCAAATCGTCTTCCGGAAACCACGCCAGAACGTGATCGTCAAACTCTGGCTTATCACTCTTGCGCTTGAGATAGTTGCGGAAGTGCCCTCCCAAGGTGGCGTCTCCGTCCAGCAAGCGGCGTTTAGCCGCTTCGAGTGCACGGGTCTTGGTGGCCTCGTCCGCCTGTGCCAGATCGAATGCCATCCCACCCGAAGGATCGCCGTCCTCCATCAAAAGGATGTCGTCAGCAAATCTTTCGTCCGTTACGTCGATCAATTCACGCAGATCGCGCTCGATCTGCCGCGCATCGAACCCAAAGGCAACGACCGCCATGCGGACATGGGGATTACCAGCCAATGCGTTCTCAATGAACAACTGGCGCGCCTGCGTGATGGCCTGTCGCTTTCGGGCCACGAGCGCCATTTGCGCTTCAATCTGCTGCAATAGCGTCACACGGTCGCTCTGCATCTGCTTCAGCGCTTTGTGTTGTGCTTCCAGTTGTTGGCGTTCTTGAGTCAAGCGAGCGAAGGCCTGGGGGTCGTTCACTCCTTGCTGTGCGAGTTGCTGTTGCAGCGCGGCATGCGCCTGCTGTGACGCCTGGACACGCGCCTGCCATTGCACAAACCGAGCATCCTTTGGTTGGGATTCACCGAGGGCAAAAAGCTTGCGCGCCTGTTCGAGGATGCCAATACGGATCTGCTCGACCTGCTGATTGATCTCTGCCCGCCATGCCAGCAAACCAGCATCCTGTTCGGTGAAATGCTGGCTGGACCAATCATCCAGCACGATGAGTTCGGGCAACTCGGCAATACGAGTCGCACCATCACGCAGTTGTTCGAACAGCGTCTTGACTTCCCTGCTTTGGTGCTGCGCTTGTGCGTAGGCGCGCAGTACCACTGCATGGTCGGTCTGCGACAAGGCAGCCAGCTTTTTCCCGGCCTCATCCAGCTTGCGCTCGACCTCCGCCTGCCCGGCCAGCTTGCCGTTTAACTCGCGCAATCGAGCGCGCTGCGTGAAGAAAGTGCGTTTCGCTTCTTCAACGGATTGCTTCAGCGGATCGACGTTGGCCGCTTCGTCGATGATGGAGAGCAGCGTCTGCCGTCCGCCGCCCGCCAACGCCGCAATCTGCCCTTGGGAAAAGATACGTAAGGGGAAACGCGCCGCATTCACACTCTGGCTGGACGATGCATGCCATTGTCCTGCTCGCCATTCCTCGACTGCGATGTATTGGCCTTCGGGTTGCCATCGTAAACGAAGGCGCGCGTCTTCATGCTGCCATTCCAAGCCGATAGTAGTATTCGAGCGCAAGGCGCCTTTATCGTCCCGGCCATTGGCCGACTTGCAAAACGCTGCAAACTGCGCCGTTGGTTCACTCCCTTGGCCCAGCGCCACCAATTCCTGTTCACGCCGCGCCGCCAGTCGGAGGGCGTGTACCACGGTAGATTTGCCCGTGCCACGGCCACCAACCACCGCATTGAAAAACGGAGAGCAGGCCAATCGTGCTGGCTGCCCATTGCCCATGTAGCGAGCCTGCCCGACCTCGATGGCTGTAATGATGTGGGTTGGCACCCGGAAGGGGTCAAAAGCGCCCTCGTCACTACGCCGAATCGACACGCCATTGCCATCCAGCAAGGCCAGCCGTAGCCCTTCCAGCGTTGGCGATGCCATCTTGACCCAAGTGTAGCGGCTGCCGGGAACAGCAGCCCCTTGGAAGCTGTGGCAATCGCTGCCGAGTACGCGAGCAAAGCGAGATTCGTCTTGCGCAACGCATTGCGGCCATGGCATCGACGTGTCGCACCACTCCACCGCTAGCCCCCCTCCGACCGCAATGGCCTGACGCAACGTGTTGCTGTCGAACTGGCTCTGGCTGGTCCCCGGTCGGCATTGCAGCAAACCCTTGGCTTGGTCAGCGTGAGCAGGAATTGCAACGGCTCCGGTCGCCTGGATAGCGCGAATCACCTCGGCGATACCCATGCTGGTTACGCCGTCGCTGTCTCCCTTAGTACCCTGATAATCGACTCGGCCCAACAGGGTGTCGATGTCCCCGGACGTCGCTGCGGGATCGAAGAGAGCTAGCACGTGTACCCCACCGTTGGCCGAGATTTCCACTCCAGGAAAGATCGTCAGCTCCCGAAACCCAGCAGGCACCGGACCTGCGTTGGCCTGCTGCTTCATCGTTGCGTAGGCCGATTTGAGCCGGTCGATCCACGCGCCACTGTTGTGATCGGTCACCGCCACACAGTCAATCTCTTGAGCCATGTACTGTCGCAACCAGTCTGCCTCGGTTAACGTCAGATTCTGCTGATGCCAGGGCGTATCACGCGAGGCTGGTGTATGGGTATGGAAATCGAATTTCCACCAGCGCGAACCCGGGTACGGCCACTCCATCGTTGCCATGTCTTTCCCCCTTAAATATCCAAGGCGCCCTGCGAGCCGACCAAACCGGCGTCACCGGCAGACTGCTCAATGCTGGACCACGCCGTCACCAACTCGTTATAGGCGCGGGCCTCTTCGGCCCAGCCTTTGCGCTCGCAGAGTGTGTAGAGGCGGTAGGCCAAAGCTCGCATTGGTTCGGCACGTGCAGGCATGCGGGCCAGCAATGCACCGGCAGCGGATTCGCCCTGGCTGTTGAGTGCACGAATCAGTTGGTGCAGAGCCTCCCAAACAGGTGTGCGCGTATCGGTCTCGGGGCTCCAGTCGGCAGGCAATTCAGCCCAGCGCAGTAGGCGCAACTTGCCGGCACCGCTCTCGATCACGCCCGCATCCTGCAAACCGCCGACGCTGGTGCCTTTGGCGCGGGCCAACACGTCAGCTTCACCGTACTTGCCCTCAGCCCAACCCAGCGACTCAAACCAGTGCAGGCAGAACTGCGTGTCGTGGTCGAAATCATCCTCGGCAAAGAAGCGATTGATAAGTTGCAGCGCGGTACGCACGCTCATCGGTTTGCCGTCAGCTTCGAGAACGGCAGCGTACTGGCTGAAGATCGCCATGCCGGGGCCGATGATGGCCTGCGACAGATCGACCGGAGCAACTGGCGAATTGACGCCGCCACGGGTCATATCAAGCAGAGCTTCGGGCAGGTGAGAATTGAGTTCGCGCAGAAATTCGCGGCGGCTGACCGTGAGGGCATCGGTGGCGCGTTTTCGGCAGACGAGGACGATACTGGAGGCGAGTGCGTTGGTGCCGGAGCCGATCATTCGGTTGCTGAGTTCGGTACGCATCGGCCAAGTGCCGGTCAAGGCAAAGCCAGCGCGAAGAACCGCATCAAGAAAGGTTTCCCAACCTGTACTGTGCGTCCCAGCTTCACCCTTAGTCTCGGCTTGCTTGAATGCGTAATAGATTGTCACCGGGAAAGCGCCATGAGCTTGTTCGGCCAGATTACGCATCGCATGCGTCATGCCATCAAGGAAGAATATTTCCGCTTCCTCTTTGCCGCCGTGGCGGTAAGAAGTGGCGACCAGTTCCTCAGCCTTCGGCACAGCCAGAGTCGCATACAGGCTAGGGAAAATTGGTTTCAGACTCCTGCGTAACCACACGTAAAAGAAATCTGAGAGGTCGGCATAACCAATGTTGTCGTAGTACGGGGGGTCTGTAGAAACGACTTTTGCAGTACTGATAGTTTGGGTTTGGGCATCGGATTGCTCGGCATAGCCACGAGCCTGAGTCGGCATAAGTTGCAGCGCTTTATAGGCCCAATCGATCCCGCTGCTCACATTACCCGTTGAGTCAGAAAATGGATTTGTTTCCGCATAGTCCCAAGTCATGGGAATGGCTTGTCGTCCGAAGGTGTTGCGAATCAGATCTTTGCTGGAATGCCAAGTACAAATCGACGACCAGTAGTCGGACGCTTTGTCTATGGAGAAAGCCAAAAACACTCCGATTGCCTGCGCATACGCCGTCGCGCCAGCGCCGACTTTGTCGAGCGGGAGGTCGTGGTCGAGCGCTGCGGCGGCATCAGGCCGATTTTTTTGCAAGTTGTCATTGCGCTCCCAGGTTGCAAGAGCGTCCTGCCGACAGCGCTCTATAGCCTCGGACACTAGGTCGGAAAGTGTTGTCAGCGCGACTAGCTGACGCGACGTGAAGAGGTCGCCCCATTCCGTCAAGCCGTAGGGCACACATGTGCCGCCAGTCAGACGCGCCGGGACATTGCCCGAAGGTTTCCATGTGGGCTTCGCTAGCAAAGGGACGGTTTCGTGCTCGACAGTCGGCGCCAGATAAATGCGGCCACGCACACCTTCTGCCACAATCGCCATCAAACGAGCCCCCATTCGACCCGCTTGGCCTTCTGCCTTTATATAGTTGCCGCTAATCGGGGTTTGCGATAACACGCAGGCGAAGTTGGCTCCGCGCCCAGGGGCCTTAGTGCCGTCAATTGCCTTGGCGGTTGGGGCTCCCGTTTTCACAGTGAAGCGATAGCAGTCCCCATCCACCACTGGCTCGACATATGCTTCCTTACCTTCCTTGCTAGACAACACGAAAGTTGAGACCAGCGGCACTTCTGCGTGACTGAAAGCCGGATTAGGGCTTTTTACTGTTCGAGCCCATAGCCAAGCAATGACCGTCAACTTCTGCCCAAGCAAAGGCTTGAGGTCAGGACGCTCGGAAACTATCTCTGCCGTAATTTCTAATTTCGGATAAAGATGACCGATGCGCTTTTTTGCCTCAGACCTCATCCAATCGCCATAACGCCGAACGTCCTCGGCCAGCCCCCGCGCACCCGCCCAATCCTCACTCAGGCTGCCTTGTTGGTCACCGGCCAGCCTTGGCCCGACTGGTGCGCGACCGGCAAAGCGCGGCGGGATTTCGATCATCGCTTTGTTGATTGTCACCGCCACCGGATTGAGGTCGCTGGCGTAGCTTTCTAGCCCCAAGCGCTGCGCCTCCAACGGCAACGCACCACCGCCAGCAAAGGGATCATGGAAGGCCGGCAATTTGTCTGGGTTGAACAAGTCAGCCGCCTGCGGATGCCCCTTGTTCAGCTCACAAGTCTCGCGCCAACTGCGCACGATTTCGGCACGCGCACGGGACAGCACCTCCTCGTTGTTGGTGTTCTCCCAGAGAACGAGGTCCTCGATGATCTTGAACAGCCGCTCGCGCTCGATAGCGGCCTTTTCCTTGTTCACACCGTACTTGAAGCCGCCGCCTTGCTGGTAGCCGGGATCGTTGACCATCTGCGCGAAGATCACTGCACGTGCTGCCGCAAGCGGACGTCGCGCCCACCACAAATGCAACGTGCTCGGGTGGCCGTGACGAATGGACTTTTCTTTTGCCGCTGCCACGTTAATGGCATCAAGCGGTAGGGCGACTTCGATAAGCTTCTTTGGAGTTTTGATGGTCGTGGTCATTTGTTTTCCTGCTGCTTGCTGCCTTTTGTTTTGTTGGTGCGAGGCGGGCGCTTGGGCGTAGCCGCAGCTAATTCCTTGGCCTTTTCTTCCAAAACTTCCGCGTGAATCACTCGCTCTACGATATCTATGACGGTGTTCAATGAGTCGGCAGTCGGTTGATGTCCTCTATGCATTGCGGCAGAGCCTGCCTCAAATGCAGCCTCAATAATAGGGCGTTCTTGTATGCTCAAAAGATTCGCATTTTGCAAAGCATCGAGACCCGCAACAAAACTGCCGTGATCCCCAATCTTTTTGGAGATCGCTTTGTCGATGATCGACCTTGCTCCCATCATTGCCAATCGCCTGCTGTCGGCGTGCAATGCGGTATAGACCTCATCGAGTAGCCCGTGATAACCCGGAGCCTCTCGCCGCAACAGCCAATCAGGTTTTCGCCTGGAGACTCGTGGAGGGAAATACGTCGGGGTATATCCATCCTGCGGGTCATCCTCTGAGCACCAGTCGATTCGACTCATGGCAACCTCGTTGCATCCGCAGCATTGCAGAATCCGCCAGTTGGTGCCCACCGAAACCGTGCATCGGTCTGCGTCAAAATCGCGTGATCTACGGATCAGTTTCACGACTTTGTGCAAAGTTTCTTGGCAGCATTCATTGCAATGCGACCAAATCGGGGGCTCCGTTTTTGCTCTCGTGCCACTGGTCATAGCGCACTTCCGGGTTTGATGGATCGCTTCAGCAGTTCTGGCAAGTCAAGATTAATGCTGGTCACCGCCCAATCTGGTTCCTGCGTAAAAGGCGTGGACACGTAATACGGACCTTCGTGGTGATCGCCATCGACGATGACTATTGCCAGAATGAATTTGTCCTGCTGATTGAGGCCATAGAGGATTTCATTGCGGGTGACGGTAATCGTGCTTTGCCCCTTGGCGCGACCCTTGACCTCAATGTGTCGTGATGCGGGCAGCTTGCCGTCGATGGCCCTTGGCAGGCTCGTTACGTCCCAGCCACATTTCTGCGCCGATACGTCGATAACTTCATGCCCGAGTGCGCGCTCGGCATCCATCACGGCATTCATGGCGATCCACTCGACGCGTGCACGCGCATCGGCGTCGGCGCTCCATCCCGGTTGGCCTTTGCGTTGTGCCAGCAAGCCTGCCGGAATGACCAGCGCACCGCCAGCCACCACGGGTGTAGCCGAGATAACGTGGCGCATGGCGAGGAGTTCCTTTTCACGCGACTCCCGGCGTGCGGTCAGATCGTCAATTGTGCGGCGGACGTTTTCGAGCGTCAGGCGAACGTCTTTGCCGGCAGCCATGTCGTCTCCGAGCTTGATGTAGCGATCCGACCAGTAGTTGATTTCCTTGACCAGACGTTCGTGAACCGCATTCAAGGTCTTGTCGACGTGCTTTTCGCGCCGGCTTCGCACCTCGTCGAAATGTTCGGGCACGAGATGCGTCGAAGCATGCGCCAGTGCCTGCTGTTCAAGGTTTTGCGTGATCCACGGCGCGGCAAGCACGTCTTCGATCAATGCAACGTCTGCCTTGTCGATGGGTTCAAGGTCGAGGTGAGGTGCCCAGCCGGCGTTAATTGCGCCGCCTTGCGGATCGATCTCGACGAACTGCATGCGCCGGGAGACGACGTGCGTCAGGTCGGCGCCTTCCTTTACGGAGTGGTCGATGATGAGCATGACCTTGGGCGTAATACCCATGTCGCTTGAGTCGACGAGGATTGCACCCTGCTTCAGCTTGTTGCGGTGCTGCTCCATCACAATGTCAGTCACCGACTGCATCAAGGGATGGCCGGGGTGCATCAGGCTCGCCATCGGTGCCCCGATCTTGTCGGCCACGCGGACGAACTGCTTCTCGAAGCAGACGCGCTCATAACGGCGCAGCACCGGGTCGGCGTTGCGGCGATCCCGGCCAGTGATTTGCCGATCACGTTCGCGGATATTGGCCGGAACGTGGGTAATCTCGTAGCGGCCCTGCTCACGTGGCCGCAGTTCGCCACCCAGTCGTTGGAATGCCTGATTGAAGAATGAGCGGATGAAATAGGGCTGAAGCTTGCGCGCTTCGGCCTTTTCCATTTCCTCCTTGACGGCGAACAGGCGGCGCTCGTCCATCACTTCTTCGCATAAGGCGTTGCGCTTGATGATGGTTTCGAGATGCTGCGTATCCAGCGCGCCTTCTACTTTGCGATGCAAGCGGGCACGAATCTCGGGGTCGTCGCCGTAGCGGATGGCTTCGATCAACAAATCTTTGAGGCTCTTGTCCTCGAACACTTCGCCGAGAATGTCGAACACGCGACCGCCCAGTGCCTTGCGCTCGACTTCCAGTTTTTCAAAGAGGCGCTGAAAAACATCGCCTTCGCGGGTCTCGGCGGCGACCATGTTCCAGAGGTGGCATACCTCGGTCTGCCCGATACGGTGGATACGTCCGAAACGTTGCTCAAGCCGGTTCGGGTTCCACGGCAGGTCGTAGTTAACCATCAGGTTTGCGTTTTGGAGGTTCACGCCTTCGCCTGCCGCGTCGGTCGCCAGCAGCACCCGAGTGGAAGGATCGTTGCGAAATAGCTCCTGCACCTTGCGGCGATCTTCGCGTTTGACGCCGCCGTGGATCATAACCACGGATTCCTCATTGCCGATCAGGCCGCGAATCTTGACGGCGAGGTAATTCAGCGTGTCCCGGTGCTCGGTGAAGATGATGAGCTTGCGCTGGCGACCATCGGCATCACGCATCTCCGGTGTGTTCTGGAGCAGCTTGGAAAGCTCGTCCCATTTGCGGTCTTGGCCGGAATGGACGACTTGCCGTGCTTGTTCCTCCAAGCCTTCGAGGATGATGATTTCGGCTTCGAGTTCCTGAATCGTTTGGGCGGCGGTGGCCTGATCGACGACGGCTTCCTCGAAGTTTTCGTAGTCATCCGGCGATAGTGCGTCGGCTGATTCCCAAATGTCGTCCGGTACGTTGTTGAAGGTAGTCGTGTTAAGGGTTTCAGCCAGCGAGTGCCCACGCTGGCGCAGCTTCTCGTCTTCTACACGGCGCTTGAGCTTGGAACTGCGACGCCGCAGTGACTGGTAGATCGCTTCCGGGCTGGAGGCCAATCGACGTTGCAAGGAAGTGAGTGCGAACCCGACCGTGCCCTTGCGTGCGCCATCCTGAAGCTGATCGGCGCGGTTCATTTCCTCCTTCACGTAGTCCGTGACGGCGGTGTACAGCGCGGCTTCGGGGTCAGATAGTTTGTAGTTGGCGGTGCGTGCCCGGCGCTCAGGGAACAGGGGCGAGCCATCGAACTTGAGCAGGTCTTCCTTGACCATCCGGCGCATGAGGTCGGTCACATCCACCTTGTGCGCGCCATCGCGGAACTTGCCGTAGAAACGGTCGGAGTCCAGCAGCGACATGAACAACTGGAAATCTTCCTCCTTGCCGTTGTGGGGCGTGGCGGTCATTAGCAGGAAGTGACGGGTAATCGACCCCAGCAACTCGCCAAGCAGGAAACGCTTGGTCTTATTGACCTTGTTGCCGAAGTAGCTGGCCGAGAGCTTGTGCGCTTCATCGACGACGATCAGGTCCCAATGCGACAGGCGCAGCTTTTCCTGTAGGTCTTCGGCGCGGGACAGTTGATCGACGCGGGCAACCATCAGGTCGATGTCGTCGAAGGGGTTGCCGCTGCGCGACTGCTCAACCTGCTCGCGGGAAAACAGCGTGAAGGACAGGCCGAACTTCTCAAACATTTCATCCTGCCACTGCTCGACCAGACTGCCGGGAGCAACGATCAGGACGCGCTTGGCGTCGGCACGCATCAGCAGTTCGCGGATGAACAACCCGGCCATGATCGTTTTGCCCGCACCGGGGTCGTCTGCCAGCACGTAGCGCAAGGGCTGGCGCGGCAGCATGGATTCGTACACTGCGGTGATCTGGTGCGGCAGAGGTTCGACGTTGGAGGTATGAACCGCCATCATCGGGTCGAACAAGTGCGCGAGATTGATCCGATAGGCTTCGGCGGCGAGCTTGAATTCCTCGCCGGGTGCATCGAATGCCCACGGACGGCCAGCTTCGGCCAGCGACAGGTTTGCCTCGTCGGTGCGGAAGAGCATGCGCTCAAGCAGCTTGCCGTCCGGGGTCTTGAAATAGACGGTGAGGGCGTTGTCGCCGACTGGCTCTGTCGTGACGACGCGAACAACATGCCCCGGCTCGATACCGGAGATGGCTGCATTTTTCTTGATGTCTTCGAGTTTCAGCATGGTCAGGCTTTCTCCGGCTGTTCGTACCCCGGCGCCAACAACAGGTTGGTCACGCCGTAGAGGGCTTGCCGGTTGCGCAGCCAAAGGTGGAATTCGGACCCGCGCAGGCAATGGTTTTCGGTGCAGTCAACATTCCAGCGACGCACCAAGTAGCCGGCGAGCGCTGCGCGAACCAGCACCTTGAGTTGCCCGTCCTCCATGCCGTACTCGGCCTCGATGGTGTCGGGGTGCTGGACGTTGGCGGGGTGCGGAACTAGTTCGAGGTCAACGATGCGATTCCATTGATTGTCGCGGTCCGAGGTCTCGTGCTCGCCGATCTCGCTGCTTAGTGCCTTGGCGTCGGCGATGCGTGCCAGTACGAAATCGCGGAATTCGCCGCTGCGACGATCAAATGCCCGAACGTGCCAGCGCTGTCCGTTGTCGGCCAAGGCGAAGGGCACGATCTCGCGTGTGGTCAGGCCGCTGGTCAGCGCACGGTAGGAAATCTCGACCGGTGATTTGCTGTAGATGGCCCGCGTAACCACCGAAAGGGTATCGAGGTCAATCTTGCTCGATACGACCATCGGCTCGCAGGGAAATGGCGAGCGGAGGCGCAGCGGCTCGGCATCGCCGAATCCTTGCGACAGCCAGGTCAGGATACGGTCTGCCGAGAAGTCGAACACCGGACGGAACCATTCGCCACAGCGATACGCCTTGCTCTTGGCGTCGTAGTCGAGGTTGCGCGGTGCCAAATCCTTGTATGCGCCGAGGTCGCGTGTCGCTGCCGCCGTTTGAATACCGAAGCGTGAAACGAGGTCTTGACGACGAAACTCCCCGACGAAGCGAAGACGCAACTCGATGAACGCGAGGCGGTCACGCTGAGATTGGGTAAGTTCCGACAGTTGCTGAGTGGTCATGCTGGTTGGTCTCGCGGCAGTTAACTGGTAGCTTATCCGCGCCTTATTGATAAGTCAATAAGGCGCAAAATGATCGTAATCAGAGATTGTTTTAATTCTTACGTCGAACCAGAGAATGCGGCGATTAGGCTTTTAACGTCTGTAGCGATTTGGCGATCCAGCGCGTCGAAGACATCAAACATCGGGGTGTCGTCTCTGTAGCGGTTGAACCATTCTTCGTTTGAGAAGGGCATCACCAAGTCTGCTTCGCGCTGAAGACGGTCAATTGCGGCATCGGCCCTGCGGTTACGGACGCCCTCATACTCGAAGGGCGTTACCACGGCGGCAACCGTCACTGCCCCGGCATCACGGGCTGCACGCGACATGATCGGCGTAATGCCGCTACCGGTCCCGCCGCCAAGCCCGGCGAGCAGAACGACCATGTCGGAACCGGTGAGCAATTCCGCCAAGACGGCCCGATGGCGAAAACAGGCTGCGCGTGCTGCATTGACTCGTCCGCCAGCACGGACCGGCGCGAGCATCAGCGTCTTGATCGGTGCCAGCGCAGGATTGGCATCGTTGGCAATATCAACGAACTCCAACGCGTGCGGGCCGAGATCGATGCAAACATAGCTCAGTGCCACACCCGCTCGATCCAGAATGTTGCTCGCACGCAGCGCAGTGACAAGGTTGCATCCAGCGGCACCGATACCAATGATCTTGCATGAGGGTGCTGGCGATGCGAAAGCGGGAAGACTCAGGCTGGCAATACCAGCGCCGAACGTTTGCAGGAAAATCCTGCGATTCATGTTGGTTCCCTCGTAGTAGAGGCGCGATTACCAGTTGGCGAGTACCTCCTCGTCAGTGGGCGCACCTTGTTTGAATTTCGGAGGCGCGTCGTCTGCGGCGTAACCCGCATGAACGTCGCGCTCCTTGACAGGACGAATGACAATGTCCCCGGCGTCGGTGAGCCGCACAAACAAGTAATCGCCGGGACGCAGCCCGGTGCGCTCAATCACGTACTGGGGCAGGCGTAATCCCAGGCTGTTGCCCCACTTGCATAGTTTCGTCGGCATGGCAGTTCGATAACCTCGCTGATAATCAATGGCTATCAAATTGCCAATCCGGGGTTCCTGAACAGATAGGCGTAACCGGCCTTGACCATGCACCGGTTACGCTACCGTCGGCCCTATTTGCCTTCTGGCCGCAGGGGCGTTACTCCGATGTGCCACGAAATCGGGAAGCCCTTGATGTCCATGCGCACGTGCTGTTCAGGGGGAACCCAGTACGCTGGGTCAATGCAGTACTCGACGTTGGGCTTGCCTGCCGCCCCTCGCTGTCGGATGAAGATCACGTGGCGACCGATCTCGGTTTCGGGGTTGTACTCGACCATGCCGATACAAACATCCGGGAGGGAGGCGATGCCGGCGCTCTCCTTGTATACCGTCGCGGTGAAAGACCAGTTGGCGAGTAGCTTAGCGATCAGGACTTCGTCCATGATCGTGTAAGGACCATTTTTGGGAAACTTGAAACGGTCGACAGCGACCTGACGAACCTCGGCCAGCGGACGATTGACGATCATGGCGATGCAGGCCAGCCAGCAATCGAACTCATTGGTCTGGGCGACGCGTTTAAACGCCGGCTGAAAACCCGTTGCCGGGGCTTGTGCTGCGGTGGGAGCGGTAGCCATAAGGCCTCCTTGAAAAGTAGTGCGAGAAAAAAGCGCAGCACTACCCGCCCGATGGACGAGGCCTCGGGTTTGGTTTCAACGAGTAGGGAATTTGCCAGTCGGCGACGCCGTGCCCGATACGAATTCCGGGGGGCTGTCCGATCAAGCGAGTGATGCTGCGCAGTGAGTCACGTTTCGGTCTGCAAGCCAATGGCCTGCCGCAAACGTGACGAACGTAGTTTCGCCGAACCTGCCAAATTTTTCAGGACGGAAAAACTTCGCCGCTGACGCCGCCAAGATATTGCCCGTCCGGGCTACCCGGCTTGGGTGAACGCACATTCCTGGCTACACGTGTGTCTAGTGTGGGAAAATACTCGATTAGTTATAGATTTAACGGCATCTTCTAGCCGAAAAATCACTGCAATCTATTGGCATATGTTGTTGACGGTATCGGTGACGGTATACGACGTATTGCCCTACTAAGCACCGCATGGATACTGAGTTATGAAGCAATTAAACATAATCGCACGCTACGTCGAGCGCATGCTCAACCCGGACGCACCCGATGCACCCGATGCACCCGATGCACCCGACTCCCCGGAGGCTCAGTAAATGTCACCCCTAAGCAGATCACCGGCCATTGCCTCGATCGAAGAAATCATCGTCGAAATGCGTGCCGGGCGCATGGTCATCCTGGTTGATGAGGAAGATCGTGAAAATGAGGGCGACCTCGTCCTGGCCGCCGAACACGTCACGGCGGAAGCCATCAACTTTATGGCCAAGCATGCTCGCGGCCTGATTTGCCTGACGCTGAACGAGGCGCGCTGCAAGCAGATCGGCCTGACGCAGATGGCGCGCGACAACAAGAGCGCCTACAGCACGGCCTTCACCGTCTCGATCGAAGCTGCGAGCGGTGTCACCACCGGCATCTCGGCGCAGGACAGGGCGCGCACGATTCAGGTGGCCGTGGCACGCGACGCGCGGCCGGAAGATATCGTTCAGCCAGGTCACATTTTCCCGATCACTGCCAAAGCCGGCGGCGTGCTGGTTCGTGCTGGCCACACCGAGGCTGGTTGCGATCTGGCCCAGATCGCCGGACTGGAGCCTTCGTCGGTCATTTGTGAAATCCTCAAGGACGATGGCTCGATGGCCCGTCTGCCCGATCTGATCGAGTTTGCGCGTGAGCATGGCCTGAAGATCGGCACCATTGCCGACCTGATCAATTTCCGTAGCCGCAACGAAACACTGATTGAGCGCACTTTCTCCAAGCCAGTTAAGTCCGTGCACGGGGAATTCACCCTGCATGCTTATTCCGACCGAACCTCTAATGAAGTTCATCTGGCGCTGACCAAGGGTGAGATTCGCCCGGATCGGGAAACGCTGGTGCGGGTGCATGAACCGCTGTCGGTACTCGATTTTCTCGACCCGTCCAGCGGACGTCACAGCTTTTCCCTCGACCAGGCGCAGAAAGCGCTGGCGCAAGCCGAATCGGGTGTCATCGTTCTCCTGCGCCGTCCGGAAACCTGCCACGACATTCTGGCGGCGCTTAGCGAGCAATCGCCCGCGCAGCGCCCGGCAGCGAAATGGGACCCGCGCATCTATGGCATCGGCGCACAGATCCTGCGCGATATCGGCGTACGCAAGATGAGGCTGCTGGCCAGCCCGCGCCGCATGCCGAGCGTCATGGGTTTCGACCTCGAAGTGACCGGTTACATCGCCACGCCGGCCGAACTCGAATGATCCGATCCGAATTCCCGGAAATTATCAGAAAGCGCTGACATGGCCCGCTACGAAAACAGTTACGAATACGAAACCGTGCTAGTTGGTGCTGGCCTCACCGTCGGCATCGTCATGAGCCGCTTCAATCAGGATGTCTGCGAAGGCCTGCTTGCGGCCTGCACGACTGAGCTCAAGCACCTTGGAGTCGCCGAATGCGCTATCGAGATCGCCACCGTTCCCGGCGCGCTGGAAATTCCGCTTGTTTTGCAAACAATGGCGCAAAGCGACCGCTATGATGCCCTGATCGCACTCGGCGCCGTTATTCGCGGAGATACCTATCACTTCGAGGTGGTTTCCAACGATTCCTGCCGTGCCGTCATGGAAGTGCAACTGGATACCGGCATCCCTGTTGCCAACGGTATCCTGACCTGTGAAGACGACGATCAGGCGCTGGCGCGCATGCAGGTGAAGGGCTCTGACTGTGCCCGCACTGCTGTCGAGATGGCCAACCTGCTGCGCGTAATTGGAGAAAGACCTTCATGAGTAAAACGCCAATAAGTACGCCTGGTGCAGAAAATCCTGTCAAACCCGCTCCAAAACCAACCGCCAAATCACCACGTCGCCGAGCTCGCGAGTTTGCCCTGCAAGGCCTCTACCAATGGCAGATCAGCGGCAATGACGAGGCCTCGATTGAAGCGCATCTGGCCGATATCGCCGGTTTTGACAAGGCAGATCGCCAGTTTTTCGTCGCTCTGCTGCGTGGCGTCCTTGTCCAGTATGCTGCTTTGCAGGAACAACTCCAGGCGCACCTCGACCGCCCCTTCAAGGAGCTTTCGCCTGTTGAGGCCAGCGTATTGCTGGCGGGGGCCTATGAGCTCGCCAACTACCCGCAAACCCCTTATCGCGTGATCATCAATGAAGCCATCGAACTGGCCAAGAGTTTCGGCGGCACCGATGGCCACAAGTACGTCAATGGCGTCCTCGACAAGCTGGCCGCCAAACTGCGCCCGGTTGAAGTCGAAGCCAAACGCGCTGCGCGGGTTAGAAGCTAAGCGCCTTTGTCACAGAGTGCACAGAGGCACTGAGTTCACAGAGAGAAGCATGTTTGGTCTTGCCTCCATGATCTCTGTGCCTCTGTGCGCTCTGTGTTGAAAGAGTCTGCTCCATGCCGCCCTCCGAATTCGACCTGATCGCCCGCTACTTCACCAAGCCGACACCACAAGCCGTCCTCGGCCCCGGTGACGACTGCGCGTTGCTGGCGCCTTCGCCGGGGATGGAACTGGCGATCACGACCGACATGCTGGTCTCCGGCACGCATTTTCTGCCGGACACCGATCCGTGCCAGTTAGGCTGGAAAACACTGGCTGTCAACCTTTCCGATCTCGCTGCGATGGGCGCCAGGCCACGCTGGGTATTACTTGCCGGTAGTCTGCCGGACGCTGATGAGAACTGGATTGCCGCCTTCGCAGACGGCCTCTTTGTCTGTGCCAGACGCTACGGCGTCGACCTTGTCGGAGGCGACACGACGCGTGGTCCGCTCAATCTGTGCATCACGGCGCTTGGCGAGGTTCCGGCCGGTGCCGCGCTACGCCGTGACGGGGCGCTGGCCGGTGATGACCTGTGGGTTTCCGGCCAGCCGGGATTGGCCGCGTTAGGCCTCGCACAAATTCAAGGCCGGACGCAATTGCCGCAAGCACTCGCTGCCCGCTGCATCGCTGCCCTGCAAAAACCGACACCGCGCATTGAGCTTGGGCTGGCCTTGCGTGACAGAAAGCTGGCGCATGCCACCATTGACGTCTCGGATGGCCTGCTCGCCGATCTCGGTCATATAGCCGATCGTTCCGGGGTTGATGCCGAGGTTTTCCAGACTCAACTTCCTTACCTGCCTGCGGGGGCCGATCCCTTGCTGGCCCGCCACTGTCAATTGGCCGGCGGCGACGACTACGAACTGGTGTTTGCCGCGCCACCCGACAAGCGCCATGAACTGGCCGAACTGGCCGCTCAACTCGATCTGCCGCTGTGGCGCATCGGTCGTATTATTGAAGGCAAGGGTGAAGTACGCCTGCTCGACGAAAACGGGCAGACATTACCCATGACACGCAAAGGATTTGATCATTTTGGTCAAGATTAAATGTAATCCGCCATCGCTCCGCTTCCTCTTTTCGCATCCGGCGCATCTGGTTGCTTGCGGATTCGGCAGCGGCCTGTCGCCCTTTGCGCCGGGTACCGTCGGCACCCTGTTCGCCTGGGCATCCTTCCCGTTGCTCAGACCGTGGATGAACGACTTCGAACTGCTCGCTTTACTTGTTGTCTGCTTCATCGGCGGCGTGCTGGCCGCGCACCGGACGGGCGCCGATCTCGGCGTCATTGATCATGGCAGCATCGTCTGGGACGAGATCGTCCCTTTCTGGATGGTGCTGGTGTTTTGTCCGGCGGGATGGCTGTGGCAAACCACAGCGTTCTTTCTCTTCCGCTTTTTCGACATCGTCAAGCCGCAACCTGCGCGCTACTTTGACGAGAAGGTCAAGAACGGTTTCGGTGTAATGACCGACGACCTGATCGCTGCCGGTTACACGGTGCTTGTACTCGCCATCCTGCAATTCATTCTCAAATGAATCAGCAAGAACTGGAGGCTCTTGCCGCACAGGTTGGCTCG
The DNA here is from genome assembly GCF_049316945.1 of Propionivibrio sp. GTDB lineage: Bacteria > Pseudomonadota > Gammaproteobacteria > Burkholderiales > Rhodocyclaceae > Propionivibrio. The sequence continues at coordinate 38,556 of NZ_JBMOJE010000012.1, forward strand.
CTGTTTGAGGCCAATGGCCAGAAACTGGTTACGGCCGAGTCGTGTACCGGAGGCTGGGTTGCGCAATGCCTGACAGCCGTACCCGGCAGTTCGGCATGGTTTGATCGTGGCTTCATAACCTACTCGAATGCTGCCAAGCACGAAATGCTTGATGTCGAATTCGACACCCTGAATACTCACGGTGCAGTCAGTGAAGCAACCGCAGCGGCCATGGCCGCTGGAGCACTCTGCCACAGTCAAGGTGACTGGGCCCTGGCGATCACCGGAGTCGCCGGACCAAGCGGAGGTTCGCCCGATAAGCCCGTCGGCACCGTCTGTTTCAGTTGGGCTGGAGCGGAAGGCAGGATCGACACCCAGACTTGCCACTTCAAAGGCTGTCGCGAGGAGGTACGCGCACAGTCGGTCGAGCATGCACTTTCGGGAGTTCTCAGGCGCGCACAGATAATGAGCGCATAGCGAGATCGGACAAAATAACGGCAGAGCTAGCCGAAAATAAGTCCGTCCAGAAAGACAATGCCAATCATGACTCGAATGCTGTATATAATGTCAGTACTCGACACCTGCAGGCTTACCTGTCGAACATGAGATAATTCCCGTCAATAAAGACAAAGGACACGTAATGGACGACAACAAGGCAAAAGCGCTGGCGGCAGCGTTGGCTCAGATCGAAAAGCAGTTCGGCAAAGGCTCAATCATGAAGATGGGCGACGGCAGTGTTGCCAACGACATTCAGGTCGTGTCCACCGGGTCGCTCGGGCTTGACATCGCACTTGGCATCGGCGGCCTGCCGCGTGGTCGCGTGGTCGAAATCTACGGCCCTGAATCTTCCGGCAAAACGACACTGACGTTGCAGGTCATCGCCGAAATGCAAAAGCTTGGCGGCACCGCTGCTTTCATTGACGCCGAACACGCTCTCGATCCGACTTACGCCCAGAAACTTGGCGTCAATCTTCAAGAGCTCCTGATTTCACAACCGGATACCGGCGAACAAGCGCTCGAGATTACCGACATGCTGGTCCGTTCGGCGAGCGTGGACGTCATTGTCATCGACTCGGTCGCAGCCCTCGTACCGAAAGCCGAAATCGAAGGCGAGATGGGCGATTCGCTGCCCGGCCTGCAAGCCCGCCTGATGAGTCAGGCGCTGCGCAAGCTCACGGCAAACATCAACCGGACCAACACGCTGGTGATCTTTATCAACCAGATCCGCATGAAAATCGGCGTCATGTTCGGTAGCCCGGAAACCACGACTGGCGGTAATGCGCTAAAGTTTTACGCTTCGGTACGCCTTGATATTCGCCGTATTGGCGGCATCAAGAAAGGCGACGAGGTTATCGGCAACGAAACACGCGTCAAGGTCGTCAAGAACAAGGTTGCACCGCCTTTCCGTGAAGCCATTTTCGACATTCTTTATGGTGAAGGCACCTCGCGTGAAGGCGAAATCGTCGAGTTGGGCGTCATCCACAAACTGGTCGAGAAATCAGGCTCCTGGTACGCCTACAATGGTGAAAAAATAGGTCAGGGCAAAGACAACGCCCGCGAATATCTCAAAGCCAACCCGAAAATCGCTGAGGAGATCGAGGCCAGGATTCGTGCTGCGGTGAATGTCCCTTCGCCCAAGCCGATCAACGCCACCGAGTAATCTGCCATGAGCAGCACGCTGCGCGAGCGTGCCTTGCGGTTGCTGGCACGCCGCGAATACGCCCGAGCCGGATTGGCACGCAAGCTCTCGTCGTACGCCGAGTCTGCAGAAGAACTTGGGGCGTTGCTTGATGGCCTGAGCGCGCGAGGAGTGCTTTCCGACGAGCGCTACGTTGAAATGCGAATTAACGCTCGCGGAGCACGGTTCGGAAATGCCCGTTTGGCATACGAACTGCGCACTCAGGGCGTATCCGAGGAACTGGTTGCTGCCGCATTAGCTACCAATGTTGATGAATTGACACGAGCGCGCCAAGTCTGGCAACGTAAGTTCGGGGACAAGTCCGGGGCAGTTGATGCAGCCGGGCGAGCACGACAGACGCGTTTTTTGATGAGCCGGGGATTTTCCGGGGAAACTATCCGTCGCGTATTGCGCGGCGATTTTGAAGACGATTGAACGATGTCTGAAATGACTGCCAGCATTAGCACGCAGAGTACGAAGAGTACTCTTTCCACGCATAACCTGAAAAAGCGCTACAAGAAGCGTACGGTGGTTGAGGACGTGTCGGTCGAGGTGGGTAGTGGCGAAGTGGTCGGCCTGCTCGGCCCGAACGGTGCGGGGAAAACGACCGTTTTTTACATGGTGGTCGGTCTGGTTGCCTGTGATGGCGGTGACGTTTATATCGATGACAAGAAAATCACCCACCTGCCCATTCACCAGCGCGCGAAACTCGGTGTTTCCTACCTGCCGCAGGAAGCTTCGGTTTTTCGCAAACTGACGGTCATTGAGAACATCAAGGCGGTTCTGGAACTGCAGAATCTGGCGCCTGACGAGATTGAGCGACGTGCAGAACGTCTACTCGAAGAACTGCATATCAGTCATATCCGCAACAGCTCGGCCGCCTCACTCTCAGGTGGCGAACGTCGAAGGGTTGAAATTGCTCGCGCGCTGTCGACCGAGCCGCGCTTCATTCTGCTCGACGAACCCTTTGCTGGCGTTGATCCCATTGCCGTGCTGGATATCCAGAAAATCATCCGCTTTCTCAAGGAGCGCAATATTGGCGTCCTGATTACGGACCATAACGTTCGTGAGACCCTGGGCATTTGTGATCACGCCTACATTCTCAACGAAGGCAGCGTTCTCGCCGCTGGCAGACCCGATGAAATCATTTATAATGAAAACGTACGGAAGGTTTATCTAGGCGAGAATTTCCGTCTCTGAGCCTGCCGCTTGCTCCTCCTGATTCCCTGAACGAAACGAGTAGCATCCTCCAATCCGGCGGCCGGTTCGGCTCCGTAAATGAAACCATCCCTCCAGCTAAAGCTTTCCCAGCATCTCGCGCTGACGCCCCAGTTGCAACAGTCGATACGTCTGTTGCAATTGTCGACGCTTGAGCTTGAGCAAGAACTTGAAAAATACCTTCAGGAGAATCCTCTGCTCGAACGCGAGGAAGAGGAGTATGCGCCACCGCAATCCGGCACCAGCGAAGTCGAATCCGATGCACTCGACGCGGAGAAACCCGAAACCGAGATTTCCACGCCTTCGTCAGCCGATGACGAGAGTTGGCTTGGCGAGGAAAGTAGTTACTCCAGTTCGGCAGGATCTTTTGACGATGATGACAGCGACTACCAGGATGTGCAGGCCGCGACCACTTCTCTGCGCGAGCACCTGTCATGGCAACTGGGATTGATGAGCATTCCCGACCGGGATCGCACCTTGGTGCAGTGCCTGATCGACGCGCTCAACGAGGATGGTTATCTGACCCAGTCGCTTGAAGATCTCGCCGAAACGCTGCCGCCCGAACTTGAAATCGAGCCCGAGGAATTGCAGATCGCCCTCAATCACCTGCAGTGTTTCGACCCGACTGGCGTTGGCGCACGCAACGCGAATGAGTGCCTGGCGCTGCAATTGGAAGCGCTGCCTGCAGATGAAACACAGGTTCTGGCGCTGAAGATCGTTCGCCATCACCTCGATCTTCTCGCCAGTCGTGATTTCGTGAAACTCAAGAAGCTGATCGAATGCGACGACGACCATTTGCGTAGCGCTCAATTTCTCATTCGCAGCCTGAATCCCAGGCCCGGGGCAAAGTATGCGGCGCTGGATGCGCGCTACATTACCCCCGACGTCGTGGTGCGCAAGATCGTTGGCCAATGGACGGTCAACGTTAACTCCGACGCATTTCCTCGCCTGCGCATCAATAGTCTGTACGCCCAGATACTCTCCAGGCAGCGCGGATCAGGACTTGCTGGCCAGTTGCAAGAAGCTCGTTGGCTGATAAAAAACGTGCAACAACGCTTTGACACAATCCTGAGAGTGGCGCAGTCTATCGTTGATCGTCAGCGGCAGTTTTTCGACCATGGCGAAGTTGCCATGAGACCACTGGTGCTACGAGAAATCGCGGATATCCTGGGCTTGCACGAATCAACCATTTCCCGAGTCACTACGCAAAAATACATGGCCACTCCCCGCGGGATTTTTGAATTGAAGTATTTTTTTGGCAGCCACGTCTCCACTGAAGCCGGCGGCGCATGCTCGGCAACGGCTATCCGCGCGCTGATCAAGCAGTTGATTGGTGCAGAAGACCAGAAGAAGCCACTTTCTGATAGTCAGCTATCCGAAATTCTTGGTCAGCAGGGGATTGTTGTCGCACGGCGAACAATTGCAAAATATCGGGAAGCGCTCAGCATCCCTCCGGTTAAACTGCGCAAGACGATTTGACAGGAATTGTAAAAATCTTGACTTCAGAAGATGAAAACAATACCCATTTCCCTCATCCTCGACCTCTCTTGCACGAGTGGGCGAGGGGAGATTTGACGGTCGCTGACGCGACTATAACCTTGATAAGGAGCCACACCATGAATCTGAAAATCAGTGGGCACCACCTTGAGATCACTCCGGCCATACATGCTTACGTCACCGGGAAGCTTGAGCGCGTCATACGTCATTTCGATAACGTAATCGATGTGAATGTGATTTTATCGGTGGACAAGCTGAACCAGAAGGCTGAAGTCACCGTTCACCTCCCTGGCAAGGATGTTTTCGTCGAAGCCATTGACGAGGATCTTTATGCCTCGATTGATAGCTTGGTCGACAAACTCGATCGCCAGATACAGAAATACAAGCACAAGCTGCAAGACCATCATCGCGGCCAAAAAATTAGTCAAATCGTTCCGGAGTAACTGGATCAGTGCGGCGGGTTTGGCCATTTTGGCCGAACCTGCAATCCTGATATTGCCGTTTTCTCAAAATGCTTGCTGCCACTGATTTCTCTCCTGTATGAGCCAGATCACACAATTATTAGCCACCGAAAACATCGTCCTTGATCTTGATGCGAGCAGCAAGAAGCGCGTTTTCGAGAGAGTCGGCCTGCTTTTCGAGAACAATCAGGGCATCGCCCGCAGCGCAGTATTCGACAGTCTTTTCGCTCGCGAAAAACTCGGCTCGACCGGCCTCGGCCAGGGTATCGCCATTCCTCACGGCCGCATCAAAGGGCTGAAGGAAGCCATGGGTGCATTTCTGCGTCTTGCCGCACCTGTTCCATTCGACTCGCCAGACGGCAAGCCGGTTTCTCTCCTGTTCGTATTGCTTGTTCCTGAACAGGCAACAGAGCAACACCTGCAGATCCTTTCTGAACTCGCCGAACGATTCTCGGATCGCGCTTGCCGCGAAGCACTCTGTACCGCAGATAGCGCTGACATGATCCGCCAGATATTCGCCAACTGAGAGTCCCATCCGCATGATTGCCTCCCGCACCTTGAGTATTACCCAACTCTACGAAGATCATCTTGATAAACTCAAGCTCACCTGGGTTGCTGCAGTGGGTATTGAGCGGGTAGTCGAACTCAAGGATCAGGAGACCTACGGCCCTGACGTCGTCGGCCACCTTAACCTGATTTACAGTCAGCGAGTACAGGTTATCGGCAAGGCCGAACAGCGATGGGCCGAGCGTGTCGGCCCGGAGCGCTGGCATCTACAAATTGAAGATTTAATGGAAGCAGGACCGCCGGCACTGATTATCGCCGACGGTCTTGAAATTCCTCCCGGAACTTGCGAGATTTGCGAGGCGACGCAAACACCGTTATTTGTCACCCCGAAGGCCTGTTCGGCAGTCATTGATCTGCTGCATGTCTACCTGGCGCGCCGATTTGCCGATACGGTATCGGCTCACGGCGTGTTCATGGACGTGTTCGGAATGGGGGTGCTGATCACCGGCGATTCCGGCGTTGGCAAAAGCGAACTGGCGCTCGAACTCGTTTCGCGTGGGCACGGTCTGGTTGCCGACGATGTTGTCGAACTGGCACGCATCGCACCAACAACCATCGAAGGGCGCTGCCCCGGCATGTTGCGCGACTACCTTGAAGTGCGTGGTCTTGGCCTGCTCAACATTCGCACGATCTTTGGCGAGACGGCTGCGCGGCGAAAAATGAAACTCAAGCTGATCGTTCACCTGCAGAGAAACGCAACAGGCGACGACTCGCCGCGCCTGCCACTCGATGCCCAATCGCAGGAAATCCTTGGTATCCCGGTGCGCAAGGTGGTTTTTCACGTGGCGCCTGGACGCAATCTTGCCGTTCTTCTCGAAGCCGCTGTTCGCAACTGCATCCTGCAAATGCGAGGTATCGACAGCATGAGCGAATTCATCAATCGCCAGCAACAGGCAGTTCTTGACGACGACATATAAGTAGCGTTTATAATTAACGGACGTTACTAAACCCTATCAAGGAGTTACCGATGAAAGCCATGATTGCTCTCGCTGTCTTCGCCTTCGCCACTAGCGTCACCATTGCCGCGGATCAGGAAAAGAAAGCGCCCTCTCCAGCACAACTGGCGCAGCAGGAAAAAATGAAAGCGTGTAACGCCGAGGCCGGCACCAAGGCTCTCAAGGGCGATGAGCGCAAGGCATTCATGAGTCAATGCCTGGGTTCAAAGCCGGCGTCGGCCACGCAGCAGGACAAAATGAAAGCATGCAATGCCGAGGCCGGCACCAAGGCTCTCAAGGGCGATGAGCGCAAGGCATTCATGAGCGAGTGCCTCAAAGCTGACAAGAAGTAAGCCCCCTGCAGACTGACAATTCAAAACGACGTTGCTAACGCACCGTCGTTTTCATATTCAGCCTGGGTCGATCAGAGTTGCTCGAATTCTGCACAATCCGCATCCGGACTGGTCGCCGATGCCGCAAAGCAAATCATGCCCTTGCCGTGAAGGACACACTCCTCGCTACGCAGGAACAACTCTTGCTCGCCACTCAGGGTTATAAAAGTGCCATTGGTGCTCATGTCAGTGAGAATAACCCTGTTGCCTTGCAGTTCAATTCTGGCATGAAGACGCGACGCACGACGATCATGAATTACCACGTCACTTTCTGCATCTCGTCCCATTTTGATTACCAGTTTGCTGTCATCCAGAATGATGGCCTTGCCGGAATAGCGGACACAGAAACGGGCGCCCGCTAAGCCATCACCACTACGCTCATCCGGGATTTCCGCTGTTTTCGCAACCGACGATCCTGGCGCGACGGGCGCGACAACTTCGAAAACTTTCATGCCCAGGGACTTGCCCTTGGCTACCGCTGATCCAAGTTCGCGCGTCGAATTTTTCAATGCAGGGGACAGTGCGGCCTGTGCCTGAATGCTGGTCAATACCTGCCCGGGCTTGGCCAGACCGGCAAGATGTGCTGCCGCGTTGACGGTTTCGCCAACCATGCAGCCTTCTTTTTCGCTTACAGTGCCATGCGAAAAGCCGACACGAATTGCCAACTTGACGCCAGAGATGGGTGGCAGATCAGCCACCCGTTGCTGCATCTCGATGGCGGCATGAAATGCTTCATCAGCCATATCAAACACCGCCATCATTTCATCACCGACGGTCTTTATGATGCGTCCGCCAAAAGCATCGACTGCTCGCCCCATGCGCTTAAGACAGCGATCAACCGCCCGCAGTGTTTCTGCACCGCCGAGTTTCTCATGCAACCGAGCACTTCCCGAAACATCGGCAAACAGTACAGACAAGGAGTTCTTTGCATTATTCATAGTTAACCCAATATTAGAAAACCCAGTGGAAGTTCCATGTGACGCTGCTACCAAAACCTCAACGAGCATCCCAATATCATAACACTTCATACCGAAGCACAAAACGACCAAAACTGTATGATCGTAGCAAAAGATTAATCATTTTACTGCACGCGCCTACCAACATACCTGGCGACTGCTCTAGCCCCGCAATCCCTCGCCAAACTATGGCGCGTCGAACACCAATTCCTTGTCGTCTCCTATCGATCCAGATTCATCGCAATCAAGCAAAAAACCATTCCGGGCCACGTTTGCATAGCGCCATAAGCATTGAAAGCATGGCATAGAGATCTTTGACAGACCATGAATACAAGACAGTAATCAAATTTACCCGGTTTTGGGCCAACTTGAGTAAAGCCCATGAGAGTGCGTGGTCTTCGTTGACCGAAGCAACTCCGAGGGTCACAGACAATACGTTATCGATGAGAGCTAAACTTTGTGCGACAAGAGTAGCGGTTCAACGAGTTCTCGCTCTGGTTACTCACCTCCTAGCCAGTCATGGACGCTGGGAATAGGCGCATGGTCGTGGCGCCCCAGGGCTATAAAGTCGAACAGGTTGCGGTCAGCAAGCTGCGAGGCGTGGACGTTGCCCATTGAGCGCGCGATGTTCTTGACCCTCCCGGGGAACTGTGCATCCCACTCTTTGAGCATCAACTTCATCTGACGTCGTTGGAGGTTTTCCTGGGAACCGCAGAGGTTGCAGGGGATGATCGGAAAGCCGCGGGCATGTGCGTACTCGATGATGTCGCGCTCTCGAACGTAGGCCAAAGGCCTGATGACCACGTGTTTTCCATTGTCGCTGAGAAGCTTGGGTGGCATTGAACTGATCTTGGCGTGGAAGAACAGATTGAGAAACAGCGTCTCGACCAGGTCATCGCAATGATGACCAAGGGCAATTTTTGTAAATCCTCTTTTTTCCGCGTACGAATACAAGGCGCCCCGCCGCAGTCTCGAGCACATCGAGCACATCGTCTTGCCTTCCGGAATAACCCGTTTAACCACTGAATAGGTGTCCTGCTCCAGGATGCTGTAGGGTACACCGAGCTTACGCAAGTAATCAGGCAGGACGTGACCAGGGAAATCGGGCTGTTTCTGGTCGAGATTGACGACCTCAATCTCGAATCGCACCGGCGCCTTCTTTTGAAGCTGCAGAAGCATGTCCAGCATCGTATAGCCGTCCTTCCCGCCGGAGAGACAAACCATCACGCGATCCCCATCCTCGATCATTCCAAAGTCAGCGATGGCTTGACCAACCTCGCGGCGCAGACGCTTGGCCAACTTGTTCTGCTCAAATGATTCTTTGCGCACACTCATGGCAACTTATGCTCGGCAATCGGGGTAGCCATTCTACTTTGCTATGTATCGGGAAGCCAAACAAGCTTTCCAGAGAGGCATTACTGGATTCCGGGTCAAGCCTGGAATGACGAATATTTTGCCATCACGTTTCAACACGACTGATTGCTAGACCACGGTATTCAAGATATCTGCCTCGCTCAGTCCGGCTTTCGTCATCCAGGTGGCGACGACGGCAATGGCAAATGGCGACAGATTTTGTAGAGATGCCAGGATGTGGGCATTCCTGGAATGACCGGCCTTGATTTCTTCGATCAGTCTGTCCGCCAACTGATGCAGCGCACACCCGTTGAGTCTGGTACTCGACACCGAGTTCGGGTTAACCGAAACTATTTTGAGATGGTTCTTCATAGGGCCTCCATTGCTATGAAATTATTAACGGCCAGATATCACGCAAGCTTTAATCGAGTTGGTGCCCAGAAAACAGAAATGTTGATGGTCGGTAATTTCTCCGGCGAGCGATCGTCGTGTGCCCGTTAAATGCGAACTAAAGGGGTCACAATCGCATTTTTCCGTGAAATATGAATGCCGTGCTGGCCTTGAGCGGGCGACCGGATTCGAACCGGCACAGCGGGGTGGTGCCCCTTCAGGCTCTGAAGGCCTGCGTGCTACCGTTACACTACACCCGCGCAAAGCCTTGGCATTCTAACCTTTCCACCGCTATAGTCATAAACCCATGAACACACAACGCCTGCGCTACCTGCCGCAATGGATCGACGTACTCGCCACCCACGTTGGCGGCTGGGCGCTGGCGCGGCCGCTCAAGGCGCGCAACGTCGAATCCCTGCCGCCACCCCTCCTGCTCCTGGCCTTGCGTGGCGAAGGAGTCTTGCGCACCCGCTATTGCGACTGGGCGGCCACTTCGCCGTTGACCAGCGCACCGGATCAAGTGCTGGCACTATGGTCGGCGCTGTGGGAGGAAGGCGCCGAGATACAACAACTGTGCGAACGCATCGGCCTGTCGCGCCTGGCAAGCGAACAAGCGGCCATACCCGTCCCCACCTGGAGCGTGCAAAGAAGCCTTTACGCCTGTTTCATTGCCAGCCTTGCCGCCGAACGACGGCAAGACCTGCTGCTGTTGGCCACCGACAAACTCTTTGCCCTGGCCCTTGCGCGCCAGTTTCCAGCGGCCGCCGCCGCACCCGAGCGCGTAACCCTCGCCACCCTGCAACAACGAGCTCACACCCATATCCAGAAAGCCCTCGCCCAACCGGTGAAACTGCGCGAGCGCTTCAGCGTCGAAGAAAACGCCGCCCACTTTGGTCTGCGCGTTGCCGTCAACAAAGGCGACTGGCAGGAATTGCTGATATGCCAAGGCCCACGGCTGAAGCCATTGAAGCGCCAGGGGTATCAAGCCGTGCTGGCGCTGGACGCCGGCGCGCTGCGAGCGAAGCTGCTCGATTCAAGCCGCGCAGGGTAGCCAGCCAGCCAGGGTAAATTTGTTCTACCGCTAACCCATTGATTTACCGTCATTCCGGGCTTGACCCGGAATCCAGTTCGTTGAACAAATAGGTCTTTTAACATCTTGATCAGATGGACGAATCTGGATACCGGCCTTCGCCGGTATGAGCGCGAAGCCTGGCCTCGGGCCACGCCGGATGGGTTAGAACAAATTTACCCTGGGCAGCCAGCATTCTCTCCTTGCTATCCCCTTGGCAAGGTGGCATTCTCCGCAACCTGTTGACTAACTTTACGCGTGTGCAAACGCGCGCGGCCAACGCAATGCACCTTTCTGTCTCGCCTGTCTGAGCGGCTGCCGGCCGCAACGGGGCGAGGGATAACCGAGGGGGCTGTATGTCGGTGGATTTGGAAGCGGTTGGCGAGTAGTGCTGTGGCCTAAACCGGGCGAAGCGGGGATCTGGAAACTCCCCAAGATAAGCCGGGGCGGAGACAGTGCAGGCAGGCTCGCTGGCTGGATGCCACACCCAGAACAGCCCCGTGTTGATGAAAGCTCTGCCTTGACAGGCCGCGTTCGGCAAGCCGACGCTAAAAGAATATGAACGTCTGAAAAATAATTGAAACGGGGCGGTGCTGGCCGCCGACGGGAAAATTCCCTTGTTCTTCCACGCCGGTTGTTGCTGCCTTTGACTGAATTTATGCTCAAAGCCAAAACCGCGATGCGTTGACGCCAAGCGGCGCTGATGCGCCTGTGCCCTCACTCGGGAACGATTCCCCTTCGTCCGTTTTAGAAGAAGCGAAGTGTCCGCAAGCATCGATCAAGTCGAAGAAAACTGGCGTCATCGCACGGACACAGGAGACGCTCAACCGACTAAGTCAAGCCCTTCTCGTCGTCAGCGCTCTTGCCCTGGGGAATCCTGCTGCTGCATTGGCGTCTTCGTTTCAACCGCCTGTCGATGCGAGCGGGAAGACGATGTTCGTGCTCAACTGAGGAGAGAATCCTGCGCCCGAGTCGACTTTGCTCGAAAGAGAAGTTCAGAAACTCTCCAAATGAACTATTACCCTTGAACGAGAAAGAACGGATATTGTCGGTAATACGCAAGAAACGCTCAGTCGATTCGGTGATGTTATGGGATTGACTGCGGCACTCGGCGGTTCTGCGATGGCAAATTGACCAGATATCAATAACTCCCCTTTTGAGAAAAATGCAGGCGCAGGTGCACCGGTACTCTCAATAAATGTGGAAGTAGTAAAGAAGGATATGTTCGCTATGTTTGAACGAAATGGGAAAACGGAGAAATATACAAAACTTTACAATAAACTTCCAGATATAGATCCTTCGGCTCAAAATAAAGTTCTTTCCTTCTATGCAGAGGCAAAAGGGAAAAAACAAGAATGAGATGTACTACAGGCTGTATATAATCTTATCAAATACTATCAAGAGCCTAATGCGCTTAATGCAAAAATTGTGATTGATCTATTTCCAGATGCCTGACTGAGGGGGTATGTGAATAGTAATCAATTAGAGATTGATAGAAAGGCAAATGAAGAGCGGACAAAAACGATAGAGGCTGATAAAAAAGCCATAAAACTCATAGATCAAGTGAGAAAAGCTCTCTAGCCCGGTAGGGTGCGCAAATTCTTTTCTTTGCGCACGCGGAATCCCCCGCGTGCATCGACGGTCTTGATCCGCCTGAAGGTGCGCACCCCAAGAGTACTTCTTCAGGCTGGCGATGCCAACCTTCAGGGCGCAACGCTTCGCGTTTCACACCCTACAAAATCGCAGGTAGGCACATGGCGGCGATGTCTTGATGGCTGTTCAGGATAATAGGGGCCGACCACGGTTTCAGCCAAGCTGTTGATTGTCTTTGCGAACTTTTGCGCCTTTGCGGTGAAGAACTGAGGTTTTCAGGATGCTCACTGAGCACGTCGTTTTCTGTGCTCGCTACTCACAGCAAGGCCATTACTCTGCAAGCCGCATGAATAGGCAATCTGCGCTACATGTGCCTGAAGAGTGGCGTATTCATTGGCTCTACAGGCAGCATCATCGTAGAACGCCACTTGGCGCGGCTTTCAGCCTGATAGCCGCAACAAGAATTGCCAGCCCCGCGTTTCCTGCCTGACCTCTCCCATTCACCGCCACGGTGCCGCTGTCCTGTAAGCAATGTGAGAGCAAGCAGTGCAAAGCCTGGTCTTGGGCTACGGTAATTCAGGTCGTCTGGTCGACTCTTGCGGGCTGATAAGGTAAGGCGTCGGGTCGCCCAAGCCGGCAGCGGAAAAGCCCTCGCGGCGCAGGCGGCATGAGTCGCAAATGCCGCAGGCACGGCCGTGTTCGTCAGCCTGGTAGCAGGAAACCGTTACCGCGTAATCAACGCCAAGGGCACGGCCGTGACGGATGATGTCGGCCTTGGAAAGATCAATCAGTGGGGCGTGGATGGTAAGTTTTGCGCCCTCGACACCGGCCTTGGTGGCCAGGTTGGCCAGGGTCTCGAAGGCGGCGATGAATTCCGGTCGGCAATCGGGGTAGCCAGAATAATCGACGGCATTGACGCCGACGAAGATGTCACGGCTGCCCAAGACCTCGGCCCAGGCCAGGGCCAGAGAAAGCATGATGGTGTTGCGGGCCGGTACATAGGTGACGGGAATGCCCGGCTGGACTCCATCGACGGGAACCGGGATGGCGTTGTCGGTGAGCGCCGAGCCGCCAAACTCCCCAAGGGCCATGCGTAGCACGCGATGTTCGCTGGCGCCCAGGGCCTTGGCTACGCGTGCGGCAGCGTCAAGTTCAACGCGATGTCGCTGACCGTAGTCCAGGGAAAGGCAATAGCAGTCGAAACCGGAGTCGCGGGCCATGGCCAGTGTGGTGGCCGAGTCGAGCCCGCCAGAAAGCAGGACAACGGCGCGGGGTGGTCTGGATGGTAATAGCGTGCTCATGGGTATGAAATTCACCGGTTGTTGCCAATGATATGCCGCCATTTTAGCTGAAGTGGAAGTGGCTGACCCTGCTTTGCCCATTTCCGTGAAGACGGGAATGAAGCTTATTCAGTCGCTCCTGCCGTCAGTTCGTCGACCAGCGCCGAAAGCTCCCGCTCAAGAAGGTCAGGCTCGCCGAGATTGAGTTCGACCAGGCGGCGCAAGTGCGTCACGCTATCAAGGTCAATGGTGAGGCAGAGTAGTCCGGCATTACGTCCTTCGACGTGTGCTACCCGTGTTTCCATGCTGATTTGATCACTCAGCTCACCTTCGTTGAGGTGAACGTGAAGCATGCAGGTCGCGCCATCCTCGATCAGGGTGTCGGCAGGCAGACGGACCAGCGCCCCCTTGAGCGAGATGTCGAGGATGATTATTTCAATGTTGCGGTTGGTGAAAATCAACTCGGCGGGCGAGTGGAAGGCAATCCGGGAGTGTACGCGGCGGTCGTCAGTCATGGCAATAATCTCGGCTGGGTTACTTTCCCCGCATGTTACCCCAAAGCAGCTTGTGTAGTTGTAGCTGGAAACGAACCGGGAGTCGATCGGCGAGTATCCATTCGGCCAATGATCGGGGGTCGAGCGCTTCCTGAACAGGCGAAAAGAGCAGCGGACAGCGCGCGTCGAGTCGGTGCTCGATTACGGCGTTGCGTGCCCATTCGTAGTCCGCGCGGTCCTTGAGAACGAACTTCAGTTCGTCATGCGCGGTGAGCAGTTCGAGATTCTGCCAGCGATTCTTGCTGGACTCGCCCGAGCCGGGAGCCTTGAGATCGACAATCCGTGAGACGCGTGCGTCGACGTCTGCAATATCCAGTGAGCCGGACGTTTCGAGTGAGACATCGTAGTCAGCGTCGCAAAGTGCCGTGAGCAGCGCCAGGCAGTTCTTCTGGGCCAGTGGTTCGCCGCCGGTGACGCAGACCTGTCGGGTGCCATGCTTGTAGACTTCTTCGAGAATCCACGCCAGTGTCTTTCTCTCGCCGCCGGAGAAGGCATGCTCGGTGTCGCACCAGAGGCAGCGTAGCGGGCAGCCGGTGAGCCGGACGAAGACCGTTGGCCGGCCGGCACGCGAGGTTTCGCCCTGCAGGGAATAGAAAATCTCGCTGATTTTCAGCGAGAGGGATCTGCTACTGCCGGTCACCCGCCTACTTCTTCAGGCGCTGCTTGGCCGTGGCCGCCGCCGAACTGTCCGGGTACTTGACGAGCACGGTTTCAAGCGTCGATTTGACGCCCTTGCTGTCGCCCAGTTCCTGCTGGCAGGTGGCGATATTGATCAACGCGTCCGGTGCCTTCGGGTGTTGCGGCCACTTATTGACCACCACCTTGTGCGCCTCGATCGCTTTCCTGCAGTCGTGCAGCGCGTAGTGCGCGTTACCAAGCCAGTATTGTGCATTCGGCGTCAGGGTGCTGTCTGGATGAGCCTTGGCGAAGGCCTCGAAGGCACCCGCCGCTTCCTTGATCTTGTTGGCTTTGAAGAGGTTGAGCGCAGATTCGTATTCACGCGATTCGGCAGCCGGATCGCTGGCGGCCTTTTTTCCAGACTCGGCAGCAGGTTTTGCCTCATCTCCCGTTTTGGTCTCGGCGGATGGAGCTGACTGGGGCTCGAATTTGCGTAGCCGGCCGTCGAGGTCGATGTAGAAATCCTGCTGCCGCTTCTTGGTCGATTCCAGTTCGTAGTTCAGTGTTTCCACCTGGCCTTGCAGGCGGGCGTTTTCTTCGCGCAGTGCCTGAATCTGGTTGACCAGTTCAAATTGCGCCTTGAACAGGGTGTCGAGACGCTCATTGGACTTGATCGACAGATCCTTGATCTGCCGCCGCGCCTCTTCGTCATCGAACATGCCGGCCTGCGCTTGCGGAGCGCCAAAAACGGCAAGCAGCAGAGCCACTGTCGACAGACTGGTTGACCAGCCCGAAGCAAAAAGAAAACGACGCCCCGGCACTTTTAGAACTCGCCGTTGTAGAGCATGTCGCCGCGACGGTTTTCGGCCCAGGCGGCTTCGTTCTGGCCTTCATTCTTCGGCTTTTCCTCGCCCAGGCTGACCGACTCAACCTGTTCTTCGCGAGCGCCGAGCAGGGTCAGCATCTTTTTTACTGCATCGGCACGTTTCTGGCCGAGTGCGAGGTTGTATTCGCGGCTGCCACGGTCATCGGTGTTGCCCTGGATCAGCATTTTGAACTGGCGGTTGTCGGCGAGAAACTTGGCGTGTGCGGTGACCAGATCCTTGTACTCGGACTTGACTTCAAATTTGTCGTAATCGAAATAGACGCTGCGCTTGGAGAGAATGCTCTTCGGGTCGGTCAGCACGGCCGGCAGTTTGCGCCCGTCGACACCGCCGGCGTTTACGGTAGCCACACTTCCGTCACGCGATTCGACCGGGGCGCCACCCTGCTCGGGGCCGTCGGGTGTCGAACTGCAGCCAGTGATCAAAAGAGCGAGAAGGGCGGGGATGATGAGTTGTTTTATGGTCAGTTTCATGGTGATGCTCCTGCGTCAAAATTCGGTAGTGTCAGAATCCGGAAATGGGATAAATGATTATCTGGTGAATGGGCCCCACGCCGGTTCGCGAACATCGCCGGCCGAGATGGAAAGACGTTGTTTGATGCGGCCGTCAATCGATACGGCAGAAAGCACGCCGCGCCCACCGATTTCAGTGGCGATCAGGATCATGCGGCCATTGGGGGCGAAGGTCGGAGATTCGTCCTTGTTGGAGTCGGTGAGGATTTGCACCTGCTTGCTGGCCAGGTCCATGACGGCGAGACGGAAACCGCTCTCGCGCCGACTGATGAAGGCCATCGACCTGCCATCCGGCGAAATGCGCGGCGACACGTTGTAGCTTCCTTCAAAGCTGATGCGCTGGGCATCGCCGCCGCTGACACCGGTGCGGTAAATCTGCGGACTGCCGCCCCGATCCGAGGTGAAATAGATCGACTGTCCGTCCGGTGCAAAGAATGGTTCGGTATTGATGGCGGATGAGTTGGTCAGGCGCTGTACGCCGGAGCCATCGGCATTGACCGTGAATATTTGCGAGCCGCCTTCCTTGGAGAGCACGACGGCCAGTTTGCGGCCGTCGGGCGACCAGGCCGGGGCCGAATTCGACCCCTTGAAGTTGGCAACGACGATTCGTTGTCCGCTGGCCAGCGAATGCACATAGACCACCGGTTTCTTGTTCTCGAACGAGACGTAGGCCAGACGGCTCCCGTCAGGCGACCAGACCGGGGAAATGATTGGCTCCTTCGACTTCAGCGCGGCTTGTGCGTTCTGTCCGTCTGCATCGGCAATTTGCAACTCGTAACGGTTGGCGCTGCCCCTTACCACATAGGCAATGCGCGTCGAGAACACGCCGGGTTCGCCAATCAGCTTTTCATAAATCACGTCGGCGATACGGTGACCCGCTGCACGCAGCATCGGCGTCGAGGCCACGAAAGCGGAGCCGCCGAGTGCGCTTTGTTTGTTTACGTCGTAAAGGCGAAAACGGGCTTCCTGCCGGCCATCGCCGCTCGGACCGATGCTGCCGGCAGCCAGCGCATCAGCGCCACGGTTTTTCCAGTCGCCAAAGGCCGGGCTGGACGATTCGGTCATCGCCACGCTGCCGGTGTCAATCATCTTGAACAAGCCGCTACGTTCAAGATCAGCGCGTATGACGCCGGTCAATACACGCGAGCCGCCAGGATCACCGCCAAAGTCGGCAATGGCCAGCGGAATACGGTTGGCACCGGCACCGGTGATCTCGATCGTCAGTTCGGCATGGGAGGGGGTCTGCACCAGCGCCAGGGCGCTGAAAGCGATCAGGCTCAGGCCGCGAAGTTTGAGCAAGGGTCGAAGCATGGGAGCAAAGGCATCCGTTTGAGAATCGCCGATTATATCGCCTCAACGGGCGAAGGTATTGTAACGAAAAGTAATTTCAGGGTTTTTGCCTTGTTCAAAAGATATGACGGGGAGCCATGAGCCGCAGAAAATAAATGGAGAAAGCCCTGTTCTCGGGTTTCTCCGATAGCACTCGGCACCTCCGGGTCTTTGCGCTTATTTGCATGCAAAAAACTTGGGACTTCATGTCATTGCCTGGCTACAGGCCGCATGAACAGGCAATCTACAACCTATGCGCCTGAACAATGGCGTATTTGTTGGCTGTCCTGCATTGATGCCTGTAGAACGCCTGTTTGCATGGCTTGCAGAGGCGTAGTCTTTATTTTGCTACGCACACACCCAGGCAAGAATTGCACACCGGATACGGGCTTTACCTGAAGCCGGTAATGCCGCGATAGGCATAGGCCGTCATGTAGGCGTAACAGGTGCGCGCATCTTCAGCAAGTTCAAGGAAGGTGATGGCACGGCGTCGCCATTTCTTGAATTCGGGCTCGTCTTTTCCCGGGGAAAGGTCGAGCAACCCCATGCCCCAGTCCTCGAATATGCGGCGCCGGGCCGGGCCTTCGATCACCACGCGCACCTTGCAATGGCGAGAATCGGCTTTGATTTTATCCATCAGGGCAAACAGGACATCCCGCTTGCCTTCCAGCATTTGCATGAAGTAGCCGTCCTGATAGACGAGGTAGCCGGTGACGCCCGCGGACAGATTGAAAGCACGAGTCCGTTCCAGCAGGTAATCGAGCTCGATACCGGACATCGGGTGCACCGCCTGGCTGACATAAATCAGGAAGTGCAGGGGTGACACCGCGTTGATCGAGCCGATACTGATTTCACGATCGACCGACTCGATGAAATCCTTTTCCTCCAGCGGCGGGTGAAAATGATCGCCTTGCATGAAATCACAGCCGTAGGTGCAAAGTTCACGCTGCTGGGCGCTGTTTTCCACCCCTTCCGCCAGCAGTTTCAGCCCGAGCGCACGACCAAGTCCGACCACGGCACGGATGACGGCGCGGTTCTCGCTGCTCGTCTCGATGCCGTCGATGAAGGCCGGATCAATTTTCAGTACGTCGACCGGAAGCCGCGCCAATTGCGCCAGTGAGGAGTAACCGGTGCCGAAATCGTCCACGGTGACGCGCAGGCCGAGATCAGCCAGTCGGCGCAAAGCACGCAGATTGGTTTCGACATCGGCCATCAGCGAGGTTTCAGTGATTTCGAGCCGCACGCGTGCCGGGACGGCACCCGTATCGCTCAGCGTGGCGGCAAAATCATCGACCAGCGGTTTTTCGTTGGCCTTTGCGTTTGTATTTGCGTTTGCACTTGCGTTCAAATCTTCGTTCAACTGCCGCGTCGAAACATTCACTGCAACATAAGGCGCACTGTCACCCCAGCGACGACGCCAGTCGGCCTCGGCCCGGCAGGCCTGGCGGAATAGCCAGGCACCAATGGGCACGATGCTGCCAGTCATTTCCGCGATCGGGATGAAGACGGCGGGAGATATTTCGCCCTCCGGCGGTTGCCAGCGCAGCAACAGTTCGGCGCCAACAATGCGACCGCTCTCAGCCACCACGATGGGTTGAAAGCGGGTGGACAACTCGTTGCGCTCGATCGCCGTACGCAGCCCATTGCTGATGGCCAGGCGCTGCCTGGCCTGCTCCTGCAGGTTCTCGCTGAAAAACTGCCAGCCATCACGGCCTTTTTTCTTGGCAGCGTACATTGCGGCATCGGCACAGCGCAGCAGGTCGTCGGCGGAATGGGTGCTGCCGTTACCGCTGGCGACCCCGACGCTGGCTGTCACGGCCAGTGGCAGGCCGTTGAAATTGAATGGCTGGCGCAGGGTGTCGTTGATCCGTTCGGCCATGACTGACGTTGTGGCGGGTTGCTCAACCTGCTCGCAGAGGACAAGAAACTCGTCACCGGCGAGGCGGGCAACGGTATCGCCCGGCCGCACCTGCTCGATCAGCCGGCTGGCGACCGCTTTCAGCAAGAAGTCGCCGGCTTCATGTCCGTGCGTATCGTTGATCAGTTTGAAACCATCGAGATCGACAAACAGCAAGGCGACGTTCTGCCCATTGCGCCGCGAACGCTGCAAGGCACTGATGATTCTTTCGCGAATCAGCGCACGGTTCGGGAGGCCGGTCAGTGGATCATGGGTGGCCCGCCGCGTCAGTTCCTCCTCGGCTTTCTTTCGTTCGGTGATGTCGCGCAGGGTGACGACCAGCAGCCATTGGTCGTCATTGCGGAACTTGGCAATCGAAGCTTCAAGCGGAAAAAAACTGCCATCCTTGCGATAACCCGTGATCTCACTGCGCCATGTCATGCTACGTTCGGTTTCATCACCGTCGACAAATTGCCTGACCAGTTCGGCATGGTTCTGCCGGAAATGTGGCGGCATCAGCAAATTTACCGACAGTCCGGTCAGTTCTTCCTCGTCGTAACCGAACATCAGGCAGGCACTGCGATTGGCTTCGCTGATGATGCCTTGGGCATCGGTCGCCAGAATCGCCATGTCGGCAACCGAAAGGATTTTTTTTGCCGTGCTGAACTGGTGCCGCGCGGCACCGTCTTTTGCCGAGAGATTGCTCATCGCCTCGGGTGATTCGGGCGATTCGGTCAAATGCGCGGCATTCGATTGAGCCAGATAGCGCTCGGGTATCCGGGGTGGAATCTGACCAAAATCCTCGACGATGCTGAAGGTGCCATCAAAATTGCAGCGCGCGAGACAGGTATTGACGCTGGCGTGGTGGGTCGCGGCATCAATCTCGACACTGCCCTGCGGCCCGCTGACGCGTACTTTCTCCAGAGCCTCGACCAGCGCTTCAGCGTCGGTCGTGCCCGCTGCTTCGACGGCGCTGGCGAAGGCATGCACGCACAGGTAGGTGCCCTCGCCGAAGTTGGTCAGCACACCGTTGCCGTTCGGCCAGAGGCCGTCGATACCGGGCTGGCGGCTCAGACGTTCAAGGTAGCGCCGGTTTTCAGCCGTTTCCCGCGACATGAAATACGTGTTGCTGGAATAGAAACCCTCGCGCACCTCCGGCGCTATCCGGCTCACCATCATCTCGTCGTAGTGGCCCATGACCACGGCCATGTGCTTTTTCAGCCCCATTTCGGTAAACCGGGTGAGCAGGGTGATCTGGTCGCTGCCGGAAAAATAGGGAACGAACACGTCGGCGCCGGAGCGCGCCACCTTTTCCAGCAAGTGGTCGATCTCTGCCTGGGCTGCGCCGATCGGCAGGTATTCCTCGCCGACGACGTTGCCGCCAAGACGCAACAAGGCCAGCTTGGCGGCATCGATCGAACCGCGTGGCCATTCGTAATTGCTGCCAGCGAAAAACATCTTGGTGCCGAAGCGCTTGGCCATGCAGGGAATCATCTTGTCGATCTGCTGATTGGGCAGCGCGGCAAAATGAAAGAAATAGCGCCCGCCGATGCTGCCTTCGTAGAACGAGAAATTGAGATAGGGAATCCGCTTCGGCTCGGCGACCTGCGCGGCAACGGCGATGCGCGAGTTGGACAGCAGATTGCCGATGATCGCCACGCAGTGATGTTCGTCGACCAGGCGCAGGGCGGCAGGCACGGCGGTGAGTGGCAGGCTGCCATCATCCTCGATGATCAGTTCCAGAGGACGACCGAGAATCCCGCCGCGTTCGTTGATCTCGTCGCAGGCGATGCGCGCAGCACAAACGATCTCCGGGCCGTACATTTCGACCAGACCGGTCAGGGGCGGCAACAAGCCAAGGCGGATTGAATTAATCATAATGCGTTCATTCTATTGGCTGATGAAACGGAAGACTAACCCAATTCAAAGATTATCAGGCCAGCTATCTATTTTTCTACTCGGCAATCGGCCGGTAATGAATGCTCAATTCCCGATCAAAGAGTTCGGGCTGTGCTGGTTTGGGTAGCGGCGAAGACTTCCAAATGGCGCGTTCGATGGCGGCATCGAGCGTTGGGTTACCGCTTGATTTGCCTAACTTCACGCTCAGCACTTCGCCCGAGGGAAGCTGAACGACTTTGAAAGTTGCTTCGGGATTCCCCTGAATTCCTGGAGGCAGAACGATGTTGCCGCGAATCTTGCCGTTGATAGCATTCATATAAGCATCCGAGCCCAGTTTTTTGGCAGCAGAGGCTTGCTCGGCTTTCCGCTGGTTGAGTTCGGTTTCGGCACTGGCGCGCTGATTCTGTGATGCCTTCTGCCTTTGGCTCTGTTTCAGGTCTCGTTCGGCCTCATCGAGCATGCTCTGCCGCCGATCAGGCTCCGGCTTTTTCGGTTCCTCCTTCTTTGGCTCCGGCTTCTTGGGCTCTTCTTTCTTCGGCTCGGGCTTCTTTGGTTCTTCCTTCTTTGGCTTTTTTTCGTCCTTGAGCGCGATATCCGGCTTGATCACCGGTGCCGGTTCAGCTTTGGGAACGGGCTTGGGGGTTGGTTTAGGCTCCACCTTCGGCTCGGGCGGCGGTTCAGGGCGTGGCTCGGGTTTTGCCGCAGGCGCCACTACCGCCGGCGCCGCACGCCAGACTTCAACTTCGACCGACGATGGCGCCTGGCTCTTCCACTGCACGCCAAAGAACAGGGCAGCAATGAGCAGCAAGTGAACGCTCGCCGAGAGGACCAGCGCGGTTACGTTCGACTTTTCGGGCGGCGGCAGGTGCGCGGCGATTTCCACTGGATTGGCTCTCAGGTCGCTGACATCACTTGCCCGTGGGCTGGACAAGCAGGCCGATGCGCTTGACCTGCTGGCGCTGAAGCTCGTCCATGACGCCAAGCACCGCTTCGTATTTGACGTTCTTGTCGCCGACGATGAGCACCGGTTGCTCCGGGTTCTTGCGCTGGGCATCGACAATGGCTTGCGACAACTCGCTGCGGCTCATGCTGCGCCCTTCGGATTTTCCTGGCGCGGTCAGTGACAGCGACTGATCGGCGCGAATATTGACCTGCAGCGCTTCGGCCGGCACCTGCGCCGCCTTGCCGACCGAGGGCACGTCGATGCTGGCGGTGGTCATCATCGGTGCCGTCACCATGAAGATGACGAGTAGCACCAGCATGACGTCGATGTAGGGAACGACGTTGATTTCGTTTTTAAGGCGACGTGGACGCATGAGGCCTCCGGGCTAGCGCATCTGGCGTTGCAGGATGTTGGAAAACTCTTCCATGAACGACTCGAAGCGTGTCGACAGGCGGTCGATCTCATGCGCGAAGCGGTTGTAGGCGACCACTGCCGGAATCGCCGCGAAGAGGCCGATGGCGGTTGCCACGAGTGCTTCGGCGATGCCCGGCGCAACGGCGGAAAGCGTGGCCTGCCCGACATTGGCGAGGCCGCGGAAGGAATGCATGATGCCCCACACGGTACCGAACAGGCCGACATAGGGGCTGACCGAGCCGACCGAGGCGAGGAAGGCGAGATGCGCGTCGATGCTGTCGACTTCGCGCTGGTAGGTGGCGCGCATGGCGCGGCGCGAGCCGTCGATGATGTCCTTCTGGTCGAGGTTTTTCTGGCTGCGCAATTTGTTGAATTCGCGGAAGCCGGATTCGAAGATGCGCTCCATGCTGCCGGTGCCATGCCGGTTATTGACGGCGCTCTGAAACAGGCTGTTAAGGTCGCCGCCACTCCAGAAGTCACGCTCGAACTGCTCGGTTTGCGTTCGCGCCAGCTTCACGGTGAACCACTTGCGGAAGATGTAGTACCACGACATGAAGGAAACACCGGCGAGCAGCAGCATGACGGCCTGAACCACCGCGCTGGCATTGAGGATCAGATGGAGGATGGAGAGGTCTTGCGAAACGTTCATTGGAGGGCTTCCAGTTTGGTGCGCAACAGTGCGGGAATGGAGGTGATTTTCATCAGGGCGGCGTTGACACAGACGATCTGGATCCTGGCGCTGACCAGTTCATCCCAGCCTCCCGCGACGGCCGGATTGAGCCGCCGGATGTGCTGGCGAAAGAAAATCTGCGAGCGGGTAATTTTTTCAACTTCGAGGCCGACCGAGAGCAGTTCATCGAGTCGCGCCGGTTTCAGGTACTCGATACTGACGCTGCGCACGACAAAGGCAATGCCCGGGTCGCGCAGCATATCCGCTTGCTCATGGCCGATGTCGCGCAGCCATTCGGTACGGCAGCGCTCCAGAAACTTCAGATAGTTGGCGTAATAAACCACGCCGCCGGCGTCGGTGTCTTCGTAGTAAATGCGGACGGGAAAGGTGAAAGCGTTTGGTTTTTGTTCGTGTTTCATGGGCGCAATCTTAATTCAGCACACTGGCTGGCAATGTAAGTGTTTGTGACTGAGAGGCTTTGAATTAATTGGCACAAACATCCAAGACCGTCATTCCGGCGAAGGCCGGAATCCAGTGCGCACCTCTGATATTCATGAAAACA
This sequence comes from Propionivibrio sp., assembly GCF_049316945.1. Lineage (GTDB taxonomy): Bacteria > Pseudomonadota > Gammaproteobacteria > Burkholderiales > Rhodocyclaceae > Propionivibrio. Next base: position 62,206 of record NZ_JBMOJE010000012.1, read on the forward strand.
ATCAGATAGACGAACTGGACCCCGGCCTTCGCCGGGGTGACGAGCGAGGAGATTCTGCTGAAATGAATCCTTCACAACCTCTGAGGTCAAAATCCTCACTGCGTCCGCCACAGTTCATTCTGGGCATTGGGGGCGGGGTTGGCGAGGCCGAGGTGGCGATAGACTGCGGCGGTGGCGACGCGGCCGCGCGGGGTGCGTTGCAGGTAGCCCTGCATGATCAGATAGGGTTCGAGCACGTCCTCGATGGTGTCGCGGGCTTCGCCAATGGCGGCGGCGAGGTTATCAACGCCGACCGGGCCGCCGGCGAACTTGTCGATGATGGCCGACAGCAATTTGCGATCCATGATGTCGAGGCCGCCGTGGTCGACATCGAGCATGATCAGCGCCAGGTCGGCCACTTCCTGCGTGATATGTCCGGCGGCCTTGACCTCGGCGAAGTCGCGTACCCGGCGCAACAGGCGGTTGGCAATGCGCGGCGTGCCGCGCGAGCGCTTGGCAATTTCCAGCGCGCCACCCGGATCGGCAGGCACTTTAAGCAACTGCGACGAGCGCGTGACGATCAGCATGAGTTCTTCCGGCGTGTAGAACTCGAGCCGCGCGACGATGCCGAAACGGTCGCGTAGCGGATTGGTCAGCATGCCGGCGCGGGTGGTGGCGCCGACCAGGGTAAACGGCGGCAGGTCGAGCTTGACCGACCGCGCGGCAGGGCCTTCGCCGATCATGATGTCGATCTGGAAGTCTTCCAGCGCCGGGTAAAGAATCTCCTCAACCACCGGCGACAGGCGATGAATCTCGTCGATGAACAATACGTCGTGAGGTTCGAGATTGGTCAGGATGGCGGCCAGATCGCCGGCACGCTCAAGCACCGGGCCGGAAGTCGAGCGCATGTTGACGCCCATCTCGGTGGCGATGATGTGCGCCAAGGTGGTCTTGCCCAGACCGGGCGGGCCGAACAACAGCACGTGGTCGAGCGTGTCCTGGCGTCGCCTGGCGGCTTCGATGAAGATCGACAACTGTTCGCGAATCTTCACCTGGCCCACGTAGTCGGCAAGCCGTTTGGGGCGCAAGGCACGCTCGATCGCCTCTTCCTGCGTCGATTTCGATTCTGCCGAAATCAGCCGGTCGACCGGCGTTTCGCTGAAGTTGTCGGCGAATTTGTCTGCGAATTTATCTATTTCGATCATGGCTAAATGGAAGGTGCTTCGTTGTCGGAGAGGGCCAGCCACTCCCGGATCAGTACCTGGCCGAGCGCCAGCAGTGTCGGTCCGAGAAAGAGTCCGATGAAACCGAAGACGAGAACGCCGCCGAAGACCCCGACGATGACCAGTAGCAGTGGCAGGCTGGAGGTACGGGAAATCAGGATCGGCTTGACGAAATTGTCGACGCTGCTGATCCCGAACATGCCCCACAGGATCATGAAGATGGCCCAGCCGGTCTGGCCGCCGTCATAGAGCCAGGCGGCGGCGCCCAGCCAGATCAGCGTGGCGCCGACCACCGGCACCATCGAAAAGAAGAAAGTGGCAAAGGTCAGCATGACCACGCCGGGAACGCCGGCAATCATGAAGCCGACCATGGCCACCAGCGACTGTGCGGCAGCGGTGCCGACAATGCCGATCATGACCCCGGTGACCGTGCCAATGGCCAGCTTGAGCATGCGCTCGCCCAGTTCGCCGGCCAGTTTGCGACTGCCGGTATGCAGCGCGGCGGCGTAGGTATCGGCATCGCGGAACATGAAGAAAACAAAGAAAATGACCAGTACCAATTGCAGCAATCCCTGGCCAAAAAGTGACACAGTGGCCAGCGCAAGCCTGCGCGTGGGGTCGAGAAGCTGGCGCAGGAGGGTGTTCATTTCTTCCCGGCTGGCCACCAGTTTGTGCCAGTAATCGCTGATATCCGAGCCGAAGATCGGCAGCTTGGCGAGCCAGGCCGGCGGATCGTTCGGCAGTCCGCTTTCGAGCATGGGTTTGAAATAGAGAATGGCTGTTTCAACACCGTCGGCCAGCGTGCCGGAGAGCAAGGCCATGGGCGCCACCAGCAACAGCAACAGCATCAGCGAAATCAGCCCGGCGGCCAGACTGCTGCTGCCGCGACAGAGCCTGAGCAGGCGCTTGCGAACCGGCGCCGTGGTGGCGCAAATCACGGCGGCAAAAAGCAGGGTGCCGGTGAACGGCATCAGTACGGCAATGCAGCCGATCAGCAGCAGCGCCACGATGGCGGTCTGGATGATCAGCTTCTGGGCGGATGTTATTTGTCGCATCACAATTTCGAGAGTTGTTTGAGCGCCTGCCGGATGCCGTCCGAGATGGAAATTCCGGCCGGAAGCGGCTTCACTGCCGCCGCCGCTTCGCGGTCATTGTAACCCAGCGCCAGCAGTGCATTGAGGATGTCATGCTGGCTGTCTTCAACGGCAAAAGCCGCCGTAGGCAAGGCGTCGGCCAGTTTGCCCTTGAGTTCGAGCAACAGGCGTTCGGCTGTTTTCTTGCCGATGCCCGGCACCTTGATCAGCCGCCCGACTTCCTGGCGGGCGATGGCCTGCGCCAGATCGTTGACCGACAGACCGGAGAGCACCGCCAGCGCCATGCGTGCGCCAACGCCGGTAATCTTGATTAACTGGCGAAAGGCGAAGCGCTCGGCTTCGCTGGCGAAACCGTAAAGAAACTGACCATCTTCGCGCACCACGAAATGGGTGAGTAGCGTAATTTTTTCGCCGGTGGATGGCAGGTTATAGAAGGTGCTCATCGGCACATCGACCTCGTAGCCAAGGCCATGCACGTCGAGGACAACCTGCGGCGGGTTCTTCTCCAGCAATATTCCGGTAAGGCGACCGATCATGGCGTGCTCCTGATTAGGATGCTATTTCAAGTAAAAAATCTACCGCAGAGGCGCAAAGGCGCAGAGGTAACGCAGAGTAAAGCAAAGCAAAATATCAAGAAATTTCTCGGGTTTCTCTGCGTTTCCTCTGCGCCTCCGCGCCTCTGCGGTGGGTGTTTGTACCTCATATCAACCGCCCGTTGCGCACACGAAATCCCTTCGTCGCCAGCGCGCCCGGTCCCTGACCCAATCCCTGTCCGCCGTGCGCGTGGGCGATTGCGCAGGCCAGGGCGTCGGCGGCGTCGGGGTTGGGGTCGCCGGGCAGCGACAGCAGGCGGCGCACCATGTGCTGCACCTGCGTCTTGTCGGCGTGGCCGTTGCCGACCACCGCCTGCTTGACCTGCAAGGCCGTATATTCGGCCACCTCCAGCCCGCCGGCAACCAGTGCCGTGATCGCCGCGCCGCGTGCCTGACCGAGCAGCAGGGTGGATTGCGGGTTGACGTTTACAAACACGATTTCGACCACGGCCTGGTCCGGCCGGTACTGCGCGACCAGTTCGCACAGGCCGGCGTGGATGGCGCCCAGTCGTGTCGGCAGCGAGGCCTTGGCGTCGGTCTTGATGCAACCGCTGGCCAGGTAGGCCAGCTTGTTGCCGGTTTTTTCGATGACGCCGAAGCCGGTAATGCGCAGCCCGGGGTCAATGCCGAGGATGCGGATCGTGCGCATCGGCGCCGGGCTCAAACGCTTCTCCCGCGGGCCAGATAGACCCCGCCCAGCGCCAGCACCATGCCGGCCGCGGCCAGGATGGACAGCGTTTCGCCAAAGATGAGCCAGGCGATGACGGCGGTACTTGGCGGTGTCAGATAAAACAGGCGGGCGACGTTGACCGCACTGCCATTGCGAATCAGCACGGTGAGCAGGCTGATGGCGCCGAACGAGAGTGCCAGTACCAGCCAGAGCAGGGCAAAAACAAATTCGCCGGTCCACTCGATATGCATGGTTTCGGTGGCGCAGGCGGCTATCGCCGTCAACGCGGCGCTTGGCAGGAACTGGATTACTGAGCCGGTGCGCAAATCGAAGTGGGTACAAAACCGCTTCTGGTACAGCGTGCCGGCGGTGATCGCCAGCAACGCAACAATGGCCGGAATCACCATTGCCGCGAGCGGCAGCTTGCCCAGTTTGTTGGCCACCACCAGCGCCACCCCGGCAAAGCCGAGTGCCAGCCCCAGCCATTGCCGGCGCGTTACGCGTTCGCCGAGCAACCAGCCGGCGCCGCAGGCGGTGAGCAGCGGCTGCATGCCGACGATCAGCGCCGCTATCCCGGCCGGCAGCCCGTGACTGATGGCCACGAAAACGCCACCGAGGTAGAAGCCATGAAGCAGGGTTCCGGAAACGGCAATGTGAAAAACCTGGCGCCGGTCTTTCGGCCACGGTGCGCGGGCAAGCAGCGCGAACACTGTCATCAGCGAGAGGATCAGCAGGTAGCGGCAGAGCAGGAAGGTGAACGGCTCGGCGTAGGGCAGGCCGTACTTGGCGCCGACAAAGCCGGTGCTCCACAGGAAAACGAAGAGGAAAGGGACAAGGGCTTGCAGCGGCGGCATGGCATGGGCTTTTTGGAGGAGCCGACAGTATACCGGCGCAAAGAGCGCGAAGGGCCGCAAAGAAAGTCAAAAAAAACTGCAATTTTCTTTGCTCTTACTTTGCGCCCTTTGCGTCTTCGCGCCTTCGCGGTGAAAGCTTTGCTCTTGCTGTGCGTGAAGGTTTCTAATGCAATCGACCTGTATAATCTTTAGTTGTTGAATTAATGTATATAAGTTTGTGCTAATATAACTTTTGTGACGGGGAACGATATGGCTGTAGTGACGATGGATACTGAGCAAGCGCGTTTCAACATGATAGAGCAGCAGATTCGTCCCTGGGATGTGCTGGACCCGGCCGTGCTGAGTTTGTTATCGCTCGTCAAGCGTGAGGATTTTGTGCCTGCCGCGTATAAAGACCTGGCTTTTGCCGATCTCGAAATACCCATCGGTGCCAAGGGAAATCCAGGCCAGACGATGCTGGCGCCAAAGGTCGAGGCGCGCATCCTGCAGGAACTGGCGATCAGGAATACCGACACCGTCCTTGAAATCGGAGCCGGAACCGGCTACATGGCCGCGTTGCTCGCGGCAAAAGCCGAGTACGTTTATAGCGTTGAAATTGATCCGGAACTGGCCGAAATGGCGCGCAAGAATCTCCAGCGATCCGATGTTGCCAACGTCAGTGTCGAGACCGGTGATGGCGCTCAAGGCTGGCCAGCCATGGCGCCCTACGATGTGATCGTGCTTTCCGGCTCAGTGCCGCTGCTGCCCGATACGCTTCTCAGCCAGCTCAAGATCGGCGGCCGGTTAGTAGCCATTGTCGGCGAGGCGCCGGCCATGGAGGTGCAGTTGATAACACGCACCGAAGAGAAGGCGTTCAGCACGATCAATGTTTTTGAAACCGTTGTCGCTCCGCTGGTCAATGCAACGCAGCACAGCAAATTTGTTTTCTAGCAAGAAATTGTTTTTTTCAGTGAGATCAGCCCCATGCGTTTGAAGCAATCAGCAAGTCGCCTGTCACTCCTGCTCGGAGCGCTGTTATCTGCTGCGCCGGCGTTTTCGGCGGACCTCATGCAGGTCTATCGCGATGCGCTGAGCAACGACCAGCAGTATCTGGCGGCACGCGCAGTGGCCGATGCCGGTCGCGAAAAGGGACCGCAAGGGCTGTCCGGCTTGTTGCCGACGATTGGCGCAACGGCCAATACGGTGAGGAACGAAAACAAGTACAAGTCGACGCGTGTTGATTCAACGGGAAATCGGGATTTCAATACCAACGCTTACAACGTCAATCTGACCCAGCCGTTATTCCGCTGGCAGAATTTCGTCCAGTACAGCCAGGGCAAATTGCAGGTGGTGCAGGCCGAGGCGAATTTGGCGGAAGCCTCGCAGGATCTCATCCTGCGTGTTGCACAGGCCTATTTCGACGTGCTTTATGCCCAGGAGAGTCTCAAGGCAGTTCGCTCCAAAAAGGAAGCGATAGCCCAGCAACTCGAACAGGCAAAAAAGAGTTTCGAGGTGGGAACGGTGACCATTACCGATTCGCAGGAAGCGCAATCACGTTTTGACTTGGCGACGGCTGAGGAAATTGCGGCCGAGAGTGAACTGGACGTGAAGCGCTACGCCCTGCGCGTTATTGTCGGCAAGGATTCCGGCGAACTCAATCGCCTCAAGCCGCAGGCCGAACTTAAGCCGCCACAGCCGGCCAGCATGGACAAGTGGGTCGATGCCGCCGAGAAGGACAGTTTCCTCGTACAGGCCCAGCAATTAGGAACGCCTACGAAATAACTTCCCCTTTTCCAACATTCGAATCGGGAAGGTC
>NZ_JBMOJE010000013.1:0-68216 GCF_049316945.1 Propionivibrio sp.
ATCCTAAAAACCGCAGTTCAAACCACGGCGACACGGCGGGCACAGCGAAAATCCTCAGCATTTCAGGATTTAATCGCTCACCCAAAGGGTGATTCATGAATTCATTGCAAGTCATCTTTTTTACGCTGTCCCTCTTCAGGGAGGCTTCGCGCTGTTCGCCGTGTTCGCTGTGGTCAACTGCTTTTTCTAGGATCAGGCAAACGGTTGAGCGGCGCCACTGAACAGGTTGGTGAACAGCCGGCGTTCCCGGCTTTCGATACAGTCGAGAAACTCGCTGGCGTCGCCCATGTGGCGGAAGGCAGCAAATCCGTTTTCCAGAAAGGCTTGCAGATCGCCGAGTCCGGCGAGGTGCGTCGGGCCGCGCATCAGCTTGAGCAGGGTGTTGAGCAGGGTTTTCCGGGACAGTTTTTCCAGGGCTTTACCGGTATTGCGGATGAGCATGATCTGCCGCTCACGCTCCGGGCGGCGGCCGACGCAACGGTAGGCGGCGGCATAGGCCGCTTCGTCGATGTGCTCGATGCTTCCGGCGCGCTCCAGTTCAACAACCATGGCGGCGTCCAGCAGTTCACTCAGGGCGTCGACTTCGATGGCCAGCGAGAGGGTTTGCAGGGCAGAGAACGGCAGCAGGCTGATCAGCAAGGGCAGAATCCGTTCGACTTCTTCATCGCGGCTGCTGAAATCCTTCGGGCCGTAGAGGTCGGAGAGAAAGAACTGCGCCGCCTGACCAAAACGTTCGCTGGCCAGCAGGTCGGCGTAGGTGTGGGCCAGGCGCCCGGCCTGCCACTCGCGCAGGAACAGGCGCTGGCGTGCGGTCGCTGGCGCTGCATTGGCCTGCCGCCGCAACCTTTTCGCCGTCTGCAGATGCTGGCGCAGCGCCTCGGTGCACGCCAGCTTCTCGTCTTTTAGTCCTGAATTATCCATGGCGACGAATTATGCACGGCTGGTGAAACTTCATTCATAAAAATTCACCTGGCGAGTAGCCGGGCGGCGGCATACACTCAAAACGAATAGAACAGGAAGCCTTGGAGAGAGCATGAACCTTAAATCCGCAGTTGGATGTGATGCCAATGTCGCAAGCCCTCATCCCCGGCCCTTCTCCCGCGGGGAGAAGGGTGCAAACCCCCTCTCCCCGCGGGAGAGGGTTGGGGTGAGGGCTACACACCGGTCAAACTTGGCTTGGCGGTCAATTAGCCTCTTTCAACTGCGGTTTTCAGCATGAATGATCGACTGGAAATGGTTTCGCTTGAATCCCGTTTTAGCCGTATCCGGCAGGCGGCGCGAAGCGATGCGAATCCGTCCGTCGAACAACGGGTGCGGCGTCTCAAAGTGCTTGAACGTGTGTTGCGTGACAACGCGGAAACCCTGGCCGCTGCGGTGAGTCGTGATTTCGGGAACCGTTCGCCGGTCGAGACGCGACTGCTTGAATTGTTCCCTTGCCATGAAGCGCTGGCTGATGCGATCGGGCAGCTGCGTCGCTGGATGCGTCCGCAACGGCGCAAGGTTTCGCTCTGGTTCCAGCCGGGAAGCGCCGAGGTGCGTTTTCAGCCGCTCGGCGCGGTGGGCATCATCGTGCCCTGGAACTACCCGATTTTCCTGGCTGTTGCGCCGCTCGTTGCAGCCTTGGCCGCCGGTAACCGGGCGCTGGTCAAGATGTCCGAATTTACTCCGGCGACGGCGCGCCTGTTTGCCGAGTTGATCGCCCGTAATTTTGCCGACGATGAAGTCTCGGTGGTCGAGGGCGATGCGTCTGTCGCTCAAGCCTTTTCCAGATTGCCCTTCGATCACTTGCTATTTACCGGGTCGACGCCGGTGGGTCATCACGTCATGTGCGCGGCGTCTGATAACCTGACGCCGGTAACGCTGGAACTCGGCGGCAAGTCGCCGGCGATCATCGGGAAAGCGGCGAATTTCGACAAAGCGGTTGAGCGGATCATCGTCGGCAAGGCGCTCAACGCCAGTCAGACCTGCATCGCGCCGGACTACGTGCTGTTGCCGGCCGGACGCGAACAGGCGTTCGTCGACACGGCACGCCGCGTAATGGCGCGTTGTTACCCCGATATTCAGAAGACCCCGGATTACACGACCATCATCAATGCGCGCCACTACGCCCGGCTTTGTGGATACATTGAGGATGCACGTGAACAAGGTGCTGAAATTATCGAACTGATACCCGGGGTGGCTGCCGATCCGCTGTCACGCCGCCTGCCACCGCTTGTTCTGCGCGGCGTTAATGATGGCATGCGCGTCATGCAGGAGGAGATCTTCGGGCCGCTGTTGCCGCTGATCCCTTATGGCGATCTCGATCAGGCGATTGCTTTCGTCAATGCGCGACCCAGGCCGCTGGCGCTTTATTACTTCGATACCGATTCGTCGCGCATCGACAAGGTACTCAATGAAACGGTTTCGGGCGGGGTGACGATCAATGACACCATTTTGCACATCGCGCAGGACGACCTGCCCTTCGGCGGCGTCGGGCCAAGCGGCATGGGTTGTTATCACGGGTTTGACGGCTTTCAGACGTTTTCGGCGAAGAAGGCTGTCTTCCGTCAGTCAAGGTTCTCCGGTATCGGCTGGTTCAAGCCACCATATGGGGCCTTGTTCGAGCGTCTGATGAAGGTGCTGTTGCGATGATGCAGAAAGTGAGTTGCTGATGCTTATCTCATGCTCAGAAGCTGTGAGGAAATGCCGAACACCCACCGCAGAGGCGCAAAGGCGCAGAGGTTTCGCAGAGAAAACCTTTAAAAACAATGGGGGTTCCTCTGCGTTTTCTCTGCGCCTTTGCGCCTCTGCGGTGGATTCTTGAAAATTTCATAGGTTCTCGGGAGGCCAGAACGTGTTTGATTATGTGATTGTTGGCGGCGGCTCGGCGGGGTGCGTGCTGGCCGCCCGGCTGAGCGAAGACGAGGATGTCACGGTGTGCCTGCTGGAGGCCGGCCCGCCGGATTGGCATCCGCTTATTCATATCCCGATGGGCATTCTCTGGTTGATGCGCAGCAAGGTGCTGAACTGGAATTTCACTACCCAGGGCGAGCCGGAAATGGGCGGGCGACGGATGTTCTGGCCGCGCGGACGCACCCTGGGCGGCAGCAGTTCGTCGAACGCCATGTGTTATTTGCGCGGCCATCCGGACGACTACGACCAATGGGCGGCCCTCGGCAATCCGGGCTGGTCGTTTGCCGAGGTCTTGCCTTGTTTCAAACGTTCGGAAAATCAGGAGCGCGGCGCTTCCGCGTTTCACGGCACCGGCGGGCCGCTGAACGTGGCCGATCTGCGCAGCCCCAGCCGCTTGACCCAAGCCTTCATCGAGGCCGGGCTGGAGGCCGGCTTGCCGTACAACAACGACTTCAATGGCGCGAATCCGGAAGGTGTCGGGCAGTTTCAGGTGACGCAGAAAAACGGTCGCCGCTGCAGCACGGCCCGTGCTTATCTGACGCCGGCCCGATCGCGCGCCAATCTGACGGTAATTACCGGGGCGCACGCGACGCGGGTAATCTTTGAGCAACACCGGGCGCTTGGCGTCGAATATCAGCATCGGGGGCGCTTGCAGCAGGTCGGCGCGCGTCGGGAAGTCATTCTGTCGGCCGGCGCCATCCAGAGTCCGCGCTTGCTGATGCTCTCAGGCGTAGGGGATGCCCGGCAACTGCAGCCGATCGGCATCGAACCCCATCATCATCTGCCGGGCGTCGGCCAGAACCTGCAGGACCACCTCGATGTGACGCTGGTGCAAGCCTGCACCCAGCCCATTTCCTACGGCATCACCTGGCGCAATGTCCTGCGTGGCGGGGTCGATCTGTTGCGCTACCTGGTTTCGGGGCGCGGAATGTTTACCACCAACGGTGCGGAAGCTTGTGGCGTGACGCGAAGCTCGCCTGATGAAGCCTTGCCTGACCTGCAGTTCCATTTCAGCCCCGGCAAGTTGCGCGACCACGGCCGTGACTTGGGATTCCTGTGCGGCGACGGTTATACGCTGCATGTGTGCAATCTGCGCCCCCGAAGTCGGGGCGAGATTCGTCTGCCCGACAGCGACCCGTTTGCCCCGCCCGCGATTCGTGCCAACTATCTTTCGCACCCGGAAGACATGGAGCACATGGTCCGAGGCTTCAAGCTGGCGCGCCGGATTCTCGCGGCCAAGGCCTTCACTGCGTATCGTGGCGCGGAAATCGTTCCGGGACGCGAAGTGCAGAGCGACGAAGAAATCCGGGACTTCATTCGCAACAAGGCGGAAACCATTTACCATCCGGTCGGTACGTGCAAGATGGGCAATGATCCGCTGGCCGTTGTCGATGCCCAATTGCGTGTGCACGGCCTGAGCGGCCTGCGCGTTGTCGATGCGTCGATCATGCCCTTGCTGGTCGGCGGCAACACCAACGCGCCGACGATCATGATTGCCGAAAAGGCTTCGGATATGATCAAGGCTTCGCGCCGGGATTGATCGGACGGCCGAACCTAGAAAAGCAGTTCGTCCACGAAAAACACCAAAAGCACGAAAAGAATCAAGCTCTTGATTTTGTTCGTGTCTTTCGTGATTTTCGTGGATAGATTGAGGTTTTTTGGCTGAATGGCCAGTATTGCCACCTTTCACGGTCTACGCAGTTTTCCTGTTTTTCGACTGCTTCTGAGGATTTATTACTTTCATGCTTGCCATCGCTCTTCGACTGTTTATCGTGCTTGAGCTGGCCGTCTATTCGACGCTGGCTCTGCACTATTTCGCTGCCACTCCGCTCGCTGCGGGCCTCTTCGCGCTGGCTGGCGTATTGGGTTTACGGCTGTGGATCACCGGCCTGACCTATGTTTTTACCTGGCTCCACCATTCGCCGTGGCCTCGTCTTGGGCCATGGCAGTCCGTCGCCATGTTTCTCGCTGAATATGCGGCATTTATCGTCAACTTCGTCCTGATTTCTCCTTTCGAGCGCTTGTGGATGGGAACTGATCGCCTGCGGCCGGACAGCGAGCGTCCGCCGGTATTGCTGATTCACGGCTTCGGCTGTTCGCGAGCGGCATGGTGGTGGATGCGCCGACGCCTTGAGGCCGCCGGCTGGACGGTGGCGACGATCAGCCTGGAGCCGATCTATACGAGTATCGAGAATTATGTGGAACCCGTCTCCCGGCGTATCGACGAGGTGCTCGCCGCAACCGGCGCCAAGCAAGTGATCCTGGTCGGGCACAGCATGGGCGGACTGGCGGCGCGTGCCTATCTGCGCCGAAATGGGGGGGCGAAAGTGGCCCGGCTGGTGACGCTGGGAACACCGCATGCGGGTAGCGAACTGGCAAAATTCGGGATAGGCGAGAACGCCCGCCAGATGACGCCGGGCAGTGCGTGGCTGGCGACTCTTGCCAGCGAAGCGCCGGCGATCGATACTTTGGTCATCTTCAGCTCGCATGACAACTACGTGATCCCGCAGTCGAACCTTGAATTGCCGGGCGCGCAGAACATGGCGATTGACGGGCTGGGGCATCTGTCCATGGTTTATTCGCCACGGGTGGCCGAAGCCTTGCTGGATGGGCTTGATCCAGTAAAGCGGGGCAACAAGGTTTGAACCTTAAAACCTCAGCTGACCGCGACAAATTGACCGCAAAGCCAGGTTTGACGGGGGGTCGCCCTCACCCCAACCCTCTCCCGCGGGGAGAGGGGGTTTGCACCCTTCTCCCTGCGGGAGAAGGGCCGGGGATGAGGGCTTGCGGCATTGGCATTACATCCAGCTGCGGTTTTTAGTTTGAATGAGAAGGTTCCGGAGGTGCTCATGAAATCATTCGTCACGACGGTTTTTCTGTTTTGTGCCTTGATGGTGCAGAGCGCAACGCTGCACGCGCAGGGCGTCTATGTAACCCCCGGCAAACAAGGCCCGGTTTTTTCCGACAAGCCGCAGGCTGGCGCCAAAGAGGTGTCCTTGCCGCCGCTCAACGTCGTGGCTCCGCCAGCGGCAGCCAGGACAGCCGCACCCAGCGCCGCAGCGGTGGCTAATAGTGACAGTGTCAAGCCCGATGCCACTGCTGTTGCCTACCGCAGTCTCGCTGTGGTTTCCCCTGAGAACAACGGCAGCGTCGTCGCCAATACCGCCATCTTCGAGGTGCGTGTTGCCGTCGATCCGCCGCTGCAACTGGGCGAAAGACACGCCTTTGTGGTCAGCATCAACGGTCGCCGGGTCGGCCAGCGCTTTACCGCGACCGAATTCATGATTCCCCCGGAGTTCTGGGGCGATGAGTTGCCGCCGCCCAACCAGAGCATGCAACTGGACGCGAGTATTGTTGACGGTGATGGTCGGGTGCTGAAAAAGGCCGCGCCGATCCGGTTTTTCATGCGCCATGCCACGCTTCGGAACCACCCCAAGCCGCGCATACTGTTGCTGCCGGTTGTTCCGCCGATAGCGCCGATAGCGCCCATAGCGAAGCCGCCGCCGGCCAAGGACTCAGCGGTCGGGGCGATGATCAGATAGTCGGCGAAACGATGGGCTGCGAGGCGCGTCAATCGGCTGTTCTGGCCTTGCATGCCTGGAGACCCGCATGAACATTGGCTGGCGCGACATATGCCTTGGAGATGCCCGTATTCATTGCCTTGCAGACTGGTATCCGCTGAGAAAACCTGCGCTCCCGCAAGATTCTGTCAGGCAAACCCCGGCAACAAGAGCGTCTGCTGCTGCGCATGAAGGGGTTCCAGCGTTCCCTGAAACAGGGCTTCGATGACCGGCGGTTCGCGCCAGCGTTCGTTCATGAAGTGGAGGCCGATTTCCTCGACCAGCGCGCCCTTCCAGTAGTGGTCGGAAACTTCGTTGAGTGTCGACAGGGTGAGGCTGTGCGGCAGGCGCAGGTAATCGAGCCAGCTCGAATCGTGAAACGAGACGACGTAAGGCCCTTTGCTGTGCGCGCAAACCAGGTATTTGCCAAAGACACGGCCGGGATGCTTGGCGCGGAAATTCTCGGCATCGACGCGCGTGGCAAACAGCAGCAATGCGTGCAGGCGGCTGGGGAAGTGGTTGTAGAGGCGCTGCCGGTAGTATTCGAGATGGTATTCGGCGAAATAATTCTGCACCGTGGTGAATTGGTCTTCGGGCAACGAGGTGCCGAAGGGGTTGCCGGTGAGCACGTCCCAGCCTGGCAACTCGGCATCCGGTTCCAGCCAGGCAAAAAGCTCCAGTGTCACGCTGTCTTTGATCAGGTGGTCCATGATGTTTTCAGGATTGTTGTTGGCCCCATTTTGACCCTTCATCGGGCTTTGTCCAAATTTGTATTGAGTCAAAATATTCGTCATTCCGGGCTTGACCCGGAATCCAGTGATGCACCTCTGGATTCCGGGTCAAGCCCGGAATGACGGGCTACCCATCGGTTTTGCCGTGACTGACTACTAGCCTGCTAGCCGATGGCCCTCGCCACTTCCAGCAGCAAGCGCACCGCGCCGGCCATGAGCAGGGCGCTGACCAGGGAGATCGACACCGAGACCCAGGCTTCCTTGCGCCCCAGCGTCTTGAGCATCACCGCGAAAGTCGATAGGCAGGGGACGTAAAAAGTCAGGAAAACGAGGAAGGTGAAAATCTGCACATGATCGAGCAGCGGCATGATTTCCAAGGTACCGAGTGCCTGGTAGATCATCAGCAGCGACAGTTCCTTGCGCAGTACGCCGAACAGGATGGGGACGCCGAGGACGACCGGCAAACCGAGCCACCAGGAGGTTATCGGGATCAGCGCGGTGTTGATCAGCGCATCGGCGCCAAAGTGGCTGAGCAGCGCCAGAACGATGCTGCCGATGACCAGCAGCGGCGTGACGATGGTGACGATATCTTCGGTCCGCTCCCAGGTCTTGCGCCATACTTTTCCCCACACCGGCAGCGCGTAGGGCGGGATTTCCTGAACCATGCCCGGTGCGCTATCGGAGTAGCGACGCGCCAGCAATTTGCCGAGCAGGGCAATGACGATCAGCGTGAGCATGAAAATCGAGAACACGCCGAGGCCGCCGAGATACTTGCCGCCGATGGCCAGGATGATCGCCGAACGCGCCGAGCAGGGAACGAAGGTGATCAGGATGGCCGATACCACGCGTTCGCGTCGCGATCCCGTGGTGGCGGCGGCAGAAATGGCCGGGACATTGCAGCCGAGTCCGATCAGGAAGGGAACCGCGACCCCGCCGTGCAAGCCGATGCGGTGAAAGCCGCGGTCGACAACGAAGGCGACACGATGCATGACCCCGGATTCTTCCAGTGTGACCAGTAGCAGGACCAGCGGCAGCATGTAGGGAGCGACGATGCCGACCAGTCCGACCAGGCCGTCGGCGACGGCACGGCCGACGACGCCGGCGGTCGATGCCGGCTCCCATTGCTGCACCCAGTTGGCCAGCCGCGCCGAAGTCCAGGAGTCGAGGAACGCGCTCATTTCGAAGACGATCAGCAGCACCAGGGCGAAAACCAGCAGGCTGCCGAGCAAACCCCAGCGCGGGTGCAGGAACAATTCGTCGAGCCAGCGCCGCCAGCCTTCGCCGGAGTCGACGCCACGCGGGCTGCTGACGGCTTCGAATAGCAGCGCCGCACGATGGTGACGGTCGGCGTGCAACTCGTCGGAGAGCGGGCGTGGCAGCGTCTGTTCCGCCTGCGTTCTGGCCAGCGCTATTTCGGGCACCAGGGCCGGGAAGTGGGTGCTCAGGGCGTGCAGGAAATAGTCGTCGTTTTCGGCCAGTTGCGAGAGCAGGAGCGCGCGCGGCACCTGAAAGACCTCTTCGATTTCGGGGCGGGAAATCACCGCCTTCAGCGGTTTCAGGCTTTCGGCGATATGTCGGGTAGGCGGTTGCGGCAAGGGGCAGGTATTCTTCCGCGCCACATCAAGAACCGCCTCGAAGAGCTCCAGTATGCCCTTTCCCATGTGGGCGATGGTCGGGATGACGGGTGCGCCCAGCCGTTCGCTGAGTGCTTGCACGTTGATGAAGAGACCCTTCTTCCGGGCTTCGTCGACCCGATTCAGGGCGATCACCAGGGGGCGGCCGAAAAGGCTCAACTCAAGGCAAAGCTCGATATCCTTTTCGAGCGCCGTGGCGTCGACCACCTGAATCAGGACATCCGGAGCCGGGAAGTCGGCATCCTCATTGTGCACTTCGTGCGGTGCAACGAGCGGCCATTGATCGCCCCACAACAGGTACATGAGGACGACCTGATCGTGGGCGCTCAGATGATGCAGGGAGTCGATCGACGGCAGATCGACCAGCGCGATCTGGTCGAGCCCGACGTCAACCACGCATTCCTGGTAAGCCCCGCCAACGCCGGCCAGACGTTCATGACGCGCCACCGGGCTGGAGGCATCGTCGAAAATGGTGCTTTTGCCGACACCATAACGGCCGATCAGCGCCACGCGCGGTCGCCGCTCGCCGCGCAGCAGCGGGCCGTGCAGCGGGATCGTCTGCACTGCGGAAGTGGATTTGGTGCCTGACTGGGCCATTGGTTAGCGCACCGGGATGTGGTCCCGATCCGGCCTCAGGGCAGGATCGACGTGGGCCATCAGGTTGAGGACGCGATGCCGCTGGATGACCCGATGCCTGACATGGACGGCAATCTCGTGTCCGGCCTCGACGGTTTGGGTGGCCTCCACTTCGAGGTGGGCGTCGACGACGATCAGGTCGCCCATCTTGCGCGTGCGCAGTTCGTGCACGCCCAGTACTCCGGGGGTTTCGCTGATGGTTTGGCGAATGGCCTGCACTTCAAGGTCATCGGCCGAGCGGTCCATGAGGTCGTGCAACGCATCCCAACTGAAGGTCCAGCCCATCCGGCTGACCATGAAGCCGACGATCAAGGCGGCAATCGGGTCAAGGATCGGATAGCCGGCCAGATTGCCGATGATGCCCAGTCCAACCACCAGCGAGGAGGCTGCGTCGGAGCGCGCATGCCAGGCATTGGCCACCAGCATGCTGGATTTGACGCGTTTGGCCACCGCCAGCATGTAGCGAAACAGGAGTTCCTTTACCAGCAGCGCACCACCGGCGACCCACAACGCCGCGATATGCACCGTCGGCACGCTGGCGGGCGCTTCCAGCTTTTTGAACGCCGACCACAGCATGCCGACGCCGACGGCCAGCAACAGCACGCCGATGGCCAGCGAAGCCGCCGTTTCAAAACGGTGATGTCCGTAGGGATGGTCCTTGTCGGCCGCCTTCTGGCTGTGGTGGTTGGCGAAGAGAACGACAAAATCGGCGACCAAGTCCGACAGCGAATGAATGCCGTCGGCAATCAAACCCTGCGATCTGGCGAAAACGCCGGCCGCAATCTGGGTGATCGTCAGCAGGAGATTGACGGCGACGCTGACCCAGGTGCTTTTCGATGCGGCGGCAGCGCGCATGGTGGCGCTATGTTCTGCATCTTCGTTGTCGTCATCAAGTTCGGTGAACTGCAAAGTGATTGTCCTTGTCTCACGCCTGTCAGGCCGCAACAGAGCGCTGGTGTCGATGGTCTGGTTGGGGGAAATAACCCTAAAAACCGCAGTTCAAACCACGGCGACACGGCGGACACAGCGAAATGCCCCAGTTTTTCAGCATTTAATGGCTCACCAAAAGGGTGATTCATGAAAACATTACAAGCCATTGTTTTTCCGTTGCGTTCGCCGTGTTCGCCGTGGTCAACTGCCTTTTCCAGGATATCCGGCCTGTCAGGGGCTGCGTACTTGAGCGTGCCGCGTCTGGAGCCAGAGT
Organism: Propionivibrio sp.; assembly: GCF_049316945.1. Lineage (GTDB taxonomy): Bacteria > Pseudomonadota > Gammaproteobacteria > Burkholderiales > Rhodocyclaceae > Propionivibrio. The sequence continues at coordinate 10,658 of NZ_JBMOJE010000013.1, forward strand.
ACAAGGAGATGCTGGACTCGATCTGCACAGACCAATGTCAATTTAACACCAAAACCTGATCGTACAAACCCTCATCAGAGCACTGGTAATGCGCATTGCCGAAGGGTATTGGGAGGTGGTGCGTTATTCTTATGCCTTGAGCCATTCATCTGCTGGCAAAGCTACCGATGCCCCCCTCCTCTCGCCGCACGCTGTTGCAGGCCCTGACTTTTTCCTTGCTGATTCATGGCGCGCTCTTGCTGAGTATTGAGCGCATGTATCCGCTGCGGCTGGATTTGCCGGCAACGACGATCAATGTGGTGGTGAGTCGCGACCGCCGTGGCGAGCCAGCGAAGCCGGCCACAAAGCCGCTTGCTGAGCCTGTAAAGCCTTCTGTGCCGGTCGTGCGCAAGGCAGTGACACCACGGATTGCTGTTCCAGCGCCTTCTCCAGTCAGCGCATTCTCAGAGCCGCCGGATCAACAGGCGGTGCGTGATGCCGCGCCTCCGTCGTCTTCAGCGGGCCTTGCAGCCAAGGCCGGAGCCGGCTCAGAGCCGGCGCGCGAGGGCGTCAGCGCCGATGATATGCGCCAGTACCGCCTGTCGCTGGCAACGGCGGCACGACGCTTCAAGCGCTATCCGGCGCTGGCTCGTGAGCGCGGGTGGGAGGGTACGGTTGAAGTGGCGCTCAACATTAATGCAAGATCACCGCTGCCGGAGGTTTTGCTGGTTCGATCGAGCGGTCGTGGCGTTCTTGACGAGCAGGCGCTGGAAACGATTGCGCAGGCGGCGCGAGTAACGACCCTGCCCGAAGGCCTGAAGGGGCGTGATATGCGGGTTCCCTTGTCGATAAAGTTCAGCCTGGATGAGAGTCAGTAGCGGATCAGTAACGGATCAGTAACGGATCAGTAACCCGCAGACGGCGTCAGATCGTCTTCATGAAATTCGAAACGGCCGGCACGGCGGTCGGCAAAATAGGCCTTGAGGCACAGCGTAACGCTGCGGAAGGCGAGTTCTTCCCACGGGATGTCGGCTTCGGAAAAAAGTACCGTTTCGAGACTCTCCGCTCCGGCGGCATAGTCAGTGTCGAGCAGCCGTCCGCGATAGAACAGGTGCACCTGGTTGATGTACGGCACATTGACCAGCGAGAAAAGATCGTCGATTTCAATTCGCGCGCAGGCTTCTTCGAGCGTTTCACGCAAGGCGGCCTAGGTTGTCGATTCGCCATTTTCCATGAAGCCGGCGGGCAGCGTCCACAGCCCGTAGCGCGGTTCGATGGCGCGGCGACAGAGCAGGATATCGCCCTCCCATTCGGCGACGCAGCCGACAACGAGCTTCGGATTCAGGTAATGGATCGTTCCGCAATGCTGACAGACATGGCGCGGCAGCGAGTCGCCAGGCGGGACGCGGAGTTCAACCGTTGCGCCGCACAGGTTGCAGTAGTTCATGACGTGGAGTCCTTGTTCATCGTTCGGATTCTATACGATAGGTGCAGTGCGGGTGCCGGGCGGTGGTGTTTATTCGGTAATTTTTCTGACTGCATTTTTTATTTCCCACAGGGCGCCATCACGCTTTAAGATGCCGAGTTCAGCATAAATAAAGAACAAGCGTATCTTCAGCACGGCATGGCAGGGAGAGGTTGAATGTTTCTGATCATCGGCTACGTCATCATTCTGATTTCGGCACTCGGAACCTATGCGGTTCACGGGAGCCTGGCGGCCTTGTGGGTGCCCCTCGAATACATCGCCATCGTGGGTTTGACGATCGGTGGCTTCGTGGCCGGAAACGATATCAAGGTCATCAAATCGACGGTTGGCGCCCTGCCCGGTCTCTTCAAGGGCTCGAAATTCAGCAAGACGCTTTATGTCGACTTGCTGGCCATGCTGTTCGAGGTGTTGGCCAAGGTGCGCAAGGAGGGCTTGATGTCGATCGAGAACGACGTCGAGAACCCGCACGAGAGCCCGATCTTCGGCAAGTATCCCGCACTGTCGAGCGATCATCACGTCATGGAGTTCATTACCGACTATCTACGGATGATGGTCGGCGGCAACCTCAATGCCCTTGAAATCGAAAACCTGATGGATATCGAAATCGAGACGCACCACCATGAAGTGATGGTTCCCGGACACATCATGGCCAAACTGGGGGATGCAACCCCCGCCTTCGGTATTGTCGTGGCCGTGATGGGTGTGGTCAACGTCATGGGCTCGGTCGGCGAACCACCGGCGGTGCTGGGCAAGATGATCGGTGGCGCGCTGGTCGGCACCTTCCTTGGCATCCTGATTTCCTACGGCTTTATTACGCCGGTCGCGACCTTGCTTGAGCAGAAGGCCGAAGAAGGCTCCAAAATTTATCAGGTGATCAAGGTGGTTCTTCTGGCGTCAATGTCGGGCTACGCGCCACAGGTGGCGGTCGAGTTCGGACGCAAGGTACTTTTCTCGGGTGACCGTCCTACCTTCATTGAGCTTGAGACCGAACTGAAGAGTCGCAAGGGTAAATAATGGCCTGGCCTGAGGCGACCCAATGAGTGATGATGTCCGACCGATAGTCATCAAACGCATCAACAAGGTAGCCGGTGGTCACCACGGCGGGGCATGGAAGATCGCCTACGCCGACTTTGTGACCGCCATGATGGCTTTCTTCCTTCTCATGTGGCTACTTGGCTCAACGGCCACTGGTGATCTCAAGGGCATTGCCGATTACTTCACCAATCCGGTCAAGGTCAGCATGTCGGGCGGATCGGGGGCAGGTGACGCGACGAGCATTCTCAAGGGCGGCGGCAAGGATCTGACCAGCAGCGCTGGCCAGGTCAAGCGTGGTGAACTGGAACCCAAGAAAAAGGCAGCCACGATCAGGGAAGCCAAAGCTGAAGCGCGCAAGGAGTTCGAGCAACGTGAGAAAACGGCGCTTAACGAGCTAAAAGCGAACATCGAGAAGCTCATCGACAGCAATCCGGTGCTCAGGCAGTTCAAGAACCAGTTGCTGATCGACGTCACCACAGAGGGGCTGCGCATCCAGATCATCGATGAGAAGAACCGCCCGATGTTCGACACCAGCAGCGCTGAACTCAAGCCCTATTCCAAGGTGATTCTGCGCGAGATCGGCAGGGCCTTGAACGCCGTGCCCAACAAGGTCAGCTTTTCCGGACACACCGATGCGGCGCAGTTCGGTGATGGCGAGAAAGGATTCTCCAACTGGGAACTGTCGGCCAATCGGGCGAACGCGTCGCGCCGCGAAATGATTGCCGGAGGCATGGACGAAAACAAGGTTTTGCGTGTCGTTGGCCTGTCCTCGACCGTGCTGTACGACAAGAACGACCCCTTGAGTTCGGCCAATCGACGCATCAATATCGTCGTGCTGAACAAGCGAACCGAAGAAGCCATGCTGCAGGAAGACGGAAATGCCACGGTCGATATGGCCGATATGGCTAACGAAACGGATGCCGAAACCTTGATTGCGCCGGCAAAACCCGACGCCAGGAATTGAGTTGCCGGGTCTTAGGCGACCGGCCAGGGCTGTCGTGGGGTTTGCTCACCTTGGTTCGCCGTGGAAAATCGAGGGATCTGATTGATGATTGAACAAAAGCCTGCCTGGAACAAGGTGCCAGCCCTGCGCGATTCAACTGATCGCGAATTCGCTTTTACTGCAGCGGATTTCGAGCGTGTGCGCAAGCTGATCTACGAACATGCCGGCATTTCCCTCTCGGCCGCCAAGCAGGATATGGTGTATAGCCGTCTGGCGCGCCGTTTGCGCGAAACCCGGCTGAACTCTTTTTTCGAGTACCTGACGCTGCTGGAGCGCGGCGACAAGAACGAATGGGAGAAATTCGTCAATTCGCTGACCACCAATCTCACTTCATTTTTTCGCGAACCGCATCATTTCCCGATTCTTGCCGAGCATCTGAAGAAGCTGCATGGGCGTTCACCGATCAAGATCTGGTGTTCGGCTGCATCGACCGGAGAAGAGCCCTACAGTATCGCCATGACAGCGGTTGAAGCCTTCAACAGTTTTAACGTACCGGTGTCCATCGTGGCCTCCGATCTGGATACCAATGTGCTGGCTACCGCAGCGAAAGGAGTTTATCCGCTGGATCGTGTCGACAAGCTCTCTGGCGAGCGATTGAACCGGTTTTTCCTGAAAGGCTCGGGCGCGCAGGAGGGGCTCTTTACCGTCCGTCCGGAATTGCGTCGCCTGATCAGTTTTCAGCGGCTGAATTTGCTGGAGCCCAACTGGTCGGTTCGCGGTCCATTCGATGCCCTTTTCTGTCGAAACGTCATGATTTATTTTGACAAGCCGACTCAGTACAAGATCCTGTCGCGTTTTGCCCCCTTGATCGGTGACAACGGTCTTCTTTTTGCCGGGCATTCGGAGAGTTTCATGCACGCCGCCGATTTGTTCCGGTCACAGGGAAAAACCGTGTATGAACTCGCGTCCAGGCCGCGCTGAGATGCCCAAAGCAGCGACTGCGCCAGGCAGCAGGGTGGCACGACCGGTGGCCAACGGCAGCAAGATCATATTTATCGGTGCATCGACGGGCGGGACGGAGGCGGTCAAGAACTTTTTGCTGGGCATCCCGCCAGATTGCGTGCCGATCATGGTCGTGCAGCACATGCCGGAGACGTTTACCGCTTCGTTCGCTGCCCGCCTGAACAGCCTTTGTCAACCACGCGTAATAGAAGCCCAAGGCGGTGAGTCGCTCGAATCGGGTACAGTGTATGTTGCCCCCGGTCATTCACACCTGACGATCAGGCGTCGTGCGTCGGGTTACATCACCGAGCTGTTGAAAACGCCGCCATTCAATCGCCACCGCCCTTCGGTGGACGTGCTTTTCGACTCGGCGGCCGACGTTGTCGGGAGCAACGCAATCGGGGTTATTCTCACCGGCATGGGCAAGGACGGTGCCAACGGCCTGCTCCGCATGCGAATGGCAGGTGCACGCACCTTCGGTCAGGATGAGGCGAGCTGTATCGTCTATGGGATGCCGCGTGAGGCGGCGATGGTTGGTGCAGTCGAAGAAGTCGCCAGCCTGGATGCGCTATCCCGGCGAGTTCTCTCGGTTCTTGGCAGGACAGGCCCATCATGATCACTGGTGAATGCATTGAGACACTGAGAAATCTGACGGAACTGGCTCCAGGCCGCCTGATTTTAGGCATTCAGGCAAGATTTGGCTAAAGACAAGACCGGTTTGGTCGTAGTCCATAATTGGATAGCTGTGATGAGGACAGGTGATTAGCCTCGGCAATGATCGACAACAAGCCGGATTGCACCCTCATGGCGGGCCTATGAGTTTTCAACAAGAACCAGGTTTGATGCGCTATTGAGCCCTTTTTTTCTGCAGATGTTTATGGTGAAATGCCCCTTGTTCGATTAAGATGTACTGGTAAAGTGGTAATGTTATTACCCAGGAGGGAGTTCAGGCATGTCAGAGTTGCTGAAGAATATTGATGCTCGTACAAAGCTCGCCGGCACCAACAAGCTGGAGATTTTGCTGTTTTCGCTCGGCACCAATTCGAACACGGGGCGAAGGGAAACTTTTGGCATCAACGTTTTCAAGGTGCGTGAAGTCATGCGTACGCCGGCGATTACTTCGGCACCTGAAATGCCTTCATCGGTCGAGGGGATGGTCAGTCTGCGTGGCGTTCTGGTTCCGGTTGTCGACCTGGCTCGCTATGCCGGCGTGGCCACCGAAACGCCACGCTCGATCATGATTGTTACGGAGTACGCAGGGCATACCCAGGGCTTTCTGGTTGAGGGGGTTGATACCATTCTTCGCCTGGACTGGAGTCAGATGAAGGTCCCACCAGATATGTTGCTGGCCGAGATGGGCGGGCTGGTTACGGCGGTTACCGAGTTGCCCGATGGTCGACTGGTGATGATGCTGGACGTTGAAAAGGTGCTTTCCCAAACGACGAATTACGACGAGGAAAGCGTTTACCGCAAGATCAAGCCACTCAACAACCCGAATTTGACGGTTTACTTTGCCGACGACTCGGTGGTGGCGCGCAAGCAGATAACACGCGCTCTCGAGGCGATGAACGTCAAGTACGTCGGCGCGACAAATGGTCTCGAAGCCTGGAAAGAGCTCGATAAAATCGCCAACCTTGCCGAGTCTTCCGGCCAGAATATCACTGATCTCGTCAGTCTGGTTCTGACCGATGTCGAGATGCCGGAAATGGATGGATATATCCTGACCAAGAGAATCAAGACTGATCCGCGTTTTGCCGGTGTGCCGGTAATCATGCATTCGTCTCTGTCCGGGATGTCCAATCAGCAACTCGGCAAGTCGGTGGGTGTGGATGAATATGTACCCAAATTTGAAGCGCTGAAACTTTCGGAAGTGCTCACGCGGCGCTTGCTGGGGTAGTTTCCCGTTATTCAGCCTAAAACCTGAAACAGTAGTGATCTCGTTGGAGTATAACGATGACGATGGACTTGGTGGAAAAGAGAAGCCTGCTCGATAGCGTCGATGCCAGAACAAAGTTGGCTGGCTCCAACAAGATGGAGATTTTGCTGTTTTCGCTGGGAACGCGGGAGACTTTCGGGATCAACGTGTTCAAGGTGCGCGAAGTGGGGCGGACGCCGCATATCACCAAAACGCCGAATATGCCACGCGGCGTCGAAGGATTGGTTTCCCTGCGTGGCAACGTCATTCCTGTGCTCTCGCTGGTCAATTTTCTGGATCATAAGGATAAGCCGGTCGAGCGTGGCAAGACCATGATGGTTGCCGAATACTCCAAGCGCACGCTCGGTTTTCTGGTGCATGACGTCGACCGCATCATCCGGGTTGACTGGGACAAAGTCAGAGCCCCGGAAAGCATTCTGTCGTCGAATCAGGGGCTCATTACGGCCATTACCGAGCTTGAGAACGGTACTTTGGTATCGCTTCTCGACGTCGAGCAGATTCTCGCCAATGCGTTTGGCGAGGCGATCATTGTCGACATAACTCCGGCACAGGTTGACGAAAATACGACGGTGTTTTTCGTCGATGATTCGATCGTCGCCCGACGCAAGATTGTGGAAGTGCTGGACAAGCTCGGTGTCAAGCACAAACATGCCACCAATGGCCTGGAAGCATGGACCCGTTTGCAGGGGTTGGCCACGCATGCACAGCAGACGGGCTCTTCGCTACGTGATGAGGTCCGCCTCATTCTCGTTGATGCGGAAATGCCGGAGATGGACGGCTACGTACTCACCAAGCACATCAAGGCCGATGCACGTTTCGTCGGCATCCCGGTCATCATGCACTCTTCGCTCTCTTCAGAGGCCAACAAGGCCATGGGACAGGCGGTAGGTGTCGATGCCTACGTGGCCAAGTTTGATGCCGAGATATTGTCTGACACGCTGCGCCCAATGCTCGAACGATAAGAAGAAACACAGGAGTAATTAAAGAATGGCTGATCCGAAGTTGAGAATTCTGGTAGTCGATGATTTTTCTACGATGCGCCGTATTGTCAGAAACCTGCTCAAGGAGTTGGGTTTTACCAATGTTGACGAGGCAGAAGATGGTGCGATTGCTCTGCAGAAACTCCAGGGCGGAGGATTCGAATTCGTCGTGACTGACTGGAATATGCCGAATATGGACGGCCTGCAGTTGCTGCAGGCGATTCGTTCGACGCCAACCCTGAAACATTTGCCCGTGATGATGATTACGGCCGAAGCAAAAAAGGAAAACATCATTGCCGCCGCCCAGGCCGGGGCCAGCGGTTACATCGTAAAGCCTTTTACTGCGGCGACGCTGGCCGAGAAGCTGCAGAAAATATTTGACAAGATGGGTGTTTGAGATGAGCGACGCTAATACATCCGGGGATTCGAACGAACTTGAGGCTTTGTTCAACAGCATTGCCAGTGGTGTTGCAATTACAGCGCCGCCGCCCGCCCCTAAGTCCGCTCCGGTTGCGGAAAGCCGGCCTTCGCCTATGCAGCAGTTGCGTGAAAGCGAAGGTTCAACCGACGACTCGCAAGATTTGCAGGCCTTGTTTGATTCAATAGCCGAGAAGAGGCCAGCCGATAGCGCAAGCCCCCCCGATCGCAATTCAGGTTCGACTGAGGAATCGGGTGAGTGGCCGGTTCAAGGCAAGGTATTCCTCCAGGTCGGACAGATGGCCAGGCAGTTGCATGACACCTTGGGTGGTCTGGGCTACGACAAGCTGATTGAAAGTACCGTCGCTGCGCTTCCTGATGCCAAGGACAGGCTGGCTTACATCGCCAACCTAACCGAGCAGGCGGCGTGCAAGGTGTTGAACGCCACCGATATCGCCAATCCCTTGCAGGATGAACTGGAAGCCGGAGCGACCTTGCTCGGCTCGAAGTGGGACGCACTGTTCGCCAACAGGATGGGGGTCGAAGAGTTCAAGGTTCTGGCTGCGGAAACACGTACCTTCCTCAAGAATGCCGTGCCGCAGCGAACCGCAGCGACCAAGGAGCAGTTGCTGGAAATCATGATGGCGCAGGACTTTCAGGATCTGACCGGTCAGGTAATCAAGAAAGTGATTGCGGTTGCGCAGGAACTGGAGTCGCAACTGATGAACGTGCTCATTGAAACGATGCCGGGAGAGAAACGTACCGAGTCCGTCAATACTTTGCTCAACGGCCCGGTAATCAATGCCGCTGGGCGTACTGACGTCGTCGGAAGTCAGCAGCAGGTCGACGATCTGCTCGACAGCCTGGGGTTCTAGGGGGTTCAACATGAGTGATTTTTCGGGAATGGAAGACCTGCTGCAGGATTTCTTGCAGGAAGCCAGCGACCTTCTATCTGACGTAGACAACAAACTGGTCGATCTGGAGAGAAGTCCGGACGATCATCGTTTGCTTAACGATATCTTTCGCGGCTTTCACACCATCAAGGGCGGGGCGGGCTTCCTTAACGCCACTGAACTGGTGACGCTTTGCCATTTGACAGAGAACCTTTTTGACCAGTTGCGAAACGCCCAGATGCATCTGACGCCGGAGTTGATGGATACCATCATGGCGGCGACTCAAGGTGTTCGCAACATGTTTGGCGAACTGTCCCAGGCTTCGCTGCCGCGCCCGGCGCAGCCGGAAGTGATCGCCGCCTTGCGCGCAGCGCTTGAAGGCGAGGTGCATACCGAGCCGGTCGCGGCGGCCGTTATTTTTGATGTGCCCACGGTTGAGCCACCGGCGCAGGTTGCGCCAGAGTCTGCTGCCAGTGACGGTGACGAGCCTGATTGGCAGATTTTTCACGGCGCGGTGACCGGCCAGCCAGTTCCGGTGACAGTTCCGGTGACAGATCCGCTGCCAAAACCCGCTTCTTCCGCTGTCGCGCAGATTGAATCGGGCAATGCCGTTGCTTCTGCTGCTCAGATGACACCCCACTTCCCGCCAGAGGGTCGACGTGTGACCGACAAGCCAGGCGTCGCTGTCTCGGGAGCGATTTCGGGTCGGCGTGTCGAAGAAAAAGCCGCTGCACGTGAATCGACGATTCGCGTCGATACCGCTCGTCTGGATCAGGTGCTTAACCTCTCCGGCGAAATTGGTCTGACTAAAAACCGCTTGACCAGCCTGCGTGCCGACATTCTCGCCGGGCGCAATGATTCAGAGACCTTGCATGCTCTCGATCAGGCCGTCAGCCAGCTCGATCTGCTGGTCTCCGATCTGCAAAATTCCGTCATGAAAACCCGGATGCAGCCGATCGGGCGTTTGTTCCAGAAGTATCCACGGATTGCTCGCGACCTTGCCCGACAGTTGGGCAAGGATGTCGAACTGGCGCTTATCGGTGAGGAAACCGAGGTCGACAAGACGATGATCGAGGATCTGGCCGATCCCTTGGTACACCTCGTTCGCAATGCGGTTGACCATGGCATTGAAACACCGGATGAGCGCCTGGCCGCAGGCAAGCCAGCCAAGAGTGTCGTTCGGCTCGAAGCACGCCAGGAAGGCGATCACATCGTCCTGATCATTGCCGATGACGGTCGCGGGATGAGTCCTGAACGTATCCGTGCAAAGGCGATCGAAAAGGGCATTATCAGTGAGGAAGCAGCCAATACGCTGGATGACAGGCAGAGCCTCAATCTGATCTTCCTGCCCGGATTTTCCACCATGGCGCAGGCCTCGGCAGTTTCTGGTCGTGGCGTGGGCATGGATGTGGTCAAAACCAACATCCAGAAACTCAACGGTTCGGTCGAGATCCGTTCCGAGCCCGGCAAAGGTTCTGTCTTCATTATTTCGCTGCCACTGACGCTGGCAATTCTTCCGGTTCTGCTCGTCCTGCTTGGCGATCAGCCATTCGCCCTGCCACTTTCGATGGTTCGTGAAATATTGCCCATCGATAAAAGCAAGATGCAGGAGGTGGGCGGCAAGGAAACCCTGGTCGTGCGTGGCGAAGTATTGCCTGTCGTTGCGCTTTCTCTCCTGCTCGGCTGGCCGCAGTTGCAAACACCCGAATACGGCGTGCTGATGCAGACTGCGGAGCGCAGCTTCATTCTCTCGGTTGATAGTTTTGCCGGGCGGGATGATGCGGTAATCAAGTCGCTGGACGACTTCAGGCCGCGTGGCGTGGCCGGTGTGACGACACTTTCAAATGGTCAGATCGTGCTGATTCTGGACATGAAAGAGTTGCTGGCCGATCTGAATGCGCTCATTGAACGGGATTCCGGCACCAAACAGTCGAAGTCGCTAGCGCTTTCCTTATAAATCACAGTAAAAACAAGTCACTAGACAGGGAGCTTCGGCTCCCTGTCTTTTTTTGTACGCCAGCAACGACTGTTGTAGCCGCGCTACTATTCTAGAATCAATGTAAATAAAACCTCATACCTCTTTATTTTTTATAGTTTTTTTATATAATAGGCTGCAATCAATTGGAATCCGCTGATGGCAGAAGAAAGCGATCTCGAAAAAACAGAGCCTGCGTCATCCAGACGCCTTGAGCAGGCACGCGAGGAGGGGCAAGTCCCCCGCTCGCGAGAGATCGGTGCTTTTTTGATTCTGGTCGTTTCAGCGAGCGCTTTCTGGTTCGTCGGGCCATGGATGATGCAACGTACGACGGCCATTGTCAGGCGTGGCCTGACTCTTGAAGAGCCGTTGCTGCGCGATCCCCAGTTCATGCTGGTGCGTTTCGCCGATCTTTCCCTTGATGCTTTGCTATCCTTTGCGCCGCTGCTCCTGGCGCTGGTCATTGCCGCACTGATCTCCCCATTTTTTCTCGGTAGCTGGAATTTCTCACTGAAGGCGCTGAATCCCGATCTGGGGCGGCTGGATCCGCTCAAGGGGCTGGCTCGGCTGATTTCCTGGAACGGGCTGGTCGAACTCCTCAAAGCCGTCGCCAAAGCCTTGTTGGTCGGCGGTGTCGCCATCTGGGTATTGTGGAGCGAGCGCAACGAAATTTTCGCGATCTTTGGTCAGTCCATCGAGGTCGGTCTGACCAGCGCAGGTCATCTGGTCAATTACAGTTTTCTCATGATTGTCCTGGCGATGCTGCTGATCGTTGCCGTTGATGTGCCGTTCCAGCTCTGGCAATACTACGACAAACTGAAGATGAGCAAGGATGAGGTCAAGCAGGAAGGCAAGGAGATGGAGGGTGATCCCCAAGTCAAGGGGCGTATCCGGCAGCTACAGCGAGAGGCGGCACGCAAGCGCATGATGGGCGCGGTACCGACTGCCGATGTAATCGTCACCAACCCGACGCACTTTGCCGTCGCCCTGGCCTACAAGAGCGGTATGGGGGCACCGAAGGTGCTGGCCAAGGGAATGGGCGAGATTGCCCTGAAAATTCGTGAAATCGGCGCGGCGAACGGAGTGCCCATGCTTGAGGCACCGCCGTTGGCACGGGCGCTTTATCGCCATGCCGAAATCGATCAGGAAATCCCGTCAGCACTCTACGCGGCCGTGGCCGAGGTTCTCGCCTACGTCTATCAACTCGCCAACTGGCGGCAGGTCGGAGGCAACTACCCGATGCCGCCGCATGAAATTGCCGTTCCCGCCGAACTGGTACCCGAGGTGGTAAATGGCTAGCGCAACCATGATGCTACAGAGTTTCTTCGGGCGCTCAGGCCTGCAGCAACTGGCGGGCCCCGTACTCATCCTGCTGATCCTGTCGATGATGGTGCTGCCGCTGCCACCGTTCATGCTGGATCTGTTTTTCACCTTCAACATCGCGATTTCAATCATCGTCATGCTGGTGGCGATCAACGTGAAGAAGCCGCTCGACTTCTCGGTCTTTCCGACCGTTCTCCTGGTCACAACGCTGTTGCGCCTGTCGCTCAACGTGGCCTCAACGCGCATCGTGCTGCTCGAAGGGCATACCGGCCCGGGGGCTGCCGGCAAGGTGATCGAAGCCTTTGGCCACTTTCTGGTCGGCGGCAACTACGCCGTCGGTATCGTGGTGTTTGCAATTCTGGTGATCATAAATTTTATCGTGATTACCAAGGGTGCCGGCCGGGTTGCCGAAGTGGCGGCACGCTTCACCCTCGACGCGATGCCGGGCAAGCAGATGGCGATCGATGCCGACCTCAATGCCGGCCTGATTGGCGAGGACGAAGCGCGCAAGCGGCGCACCACGATTGCCGACGAAGCCAACTTTTTCGGCTCAATGGATGGCGCGTCGAAGTTCGTGCGCGGCGATGCCGTGGCCGGCATCCTGATCATGTTCATCAACGTCATCGGCGGCTTGTTTGTTGGCATGCTGCAGCACAACATGGACTTTGGAATAGCCGCCAAGACTTATACCCTGCTCGCCATTGGTGACGGTCTGGTCGCGCAGATACCTGCGCTGATCGTCTCGATCGCTGCCGGCATGGTCGTTACCCGGGTTGGCGACACCCAGGACATTTCCCAGCAGTTCATTTCCCAGCTTTTCAACAATCCCAAGGTGATCGGGCTGACTGCGGCCATCGTTGGTCTGCTCGGAATGATTCCCGGAATGCCGAATTTTGTTTTCCTGATGCTGGCGGCAGGCCTGGGAACAATGGCCTGGAATATGGACAAACGGATGCGGGAAGCCAAGCCGGTGCCGGTCATGGCGGCGCCGACGGTGGCTACAGAATCCCAGGAGGCGAGTTGGGCGGATGTATCGCCGCTTGACGTGCTTGGTCTGGAGGTCGGCTATCGGCTGATTCCGTTGGTCGACAAGGCGCAGGATGGCGAGTTGCTGCGGCGCATTCGCGGGATTCGCAAGAAGTTTGCCCAGGAAGTGGGCTTTCTCGTTTCCCCCGTACATATTCGCGACAATCTGGAACTGAAGCCCAATGCCTACCGGATTCTCCTCAAGGGCGTCGAGATTGGCCAGGGCGAGGCCTTCCCTGGCAACCTGCTGGCGATCAATCCAGGACGAGTAGCCGGCCAGTTGCCGGGCGCCGTAACCAAAGATCCGGCCTTCGGCTTGCCCGCCGTCTGGATCGACACCGCGCTGCGCGAGCAGGCACAGGCCTATGGCTACACCGTCGTTGATGCCAGCACCGTTACCGCGACGCATCTGAACCACCTGATTCTGTCGCACGCTGCTGAACTGCTGGGTCGCCAGGAAACGCAAGCGCTGCTCGATCATCTGGCAAAGGACATGCCGAAGCTCGTCGAAGATCTGGTGCCCAAGGTGCTGCAACTCGGCGTACTGCAAAAAGTCCTGCAAAACCTGCTCGAAGAAGACATCCATATTCGCGACATGCGTACCATCATCGAGACGCTTGCCGAGACGGCGACCCGCACGCAGGACGCCGAAGCGCTGACGGCGCAAGTGCGTATCGCGCTTGGCCGCTCAATCGTTCAGCAACTTTACCCGAGTGGTTCTGAAATGCAGGTCATGTCGCTTGATCCGCAACTCGAACGTATTCTTCTGCAAGCCATCGCCGGCGGTGGCGACAATGCCAGCATCGAGCCGAGTCTCGCCGATACGCTGATCCGCGAGACGTCGGCCGCCGCTCAGCGCCAGGAAGAACTCGGTTTGCCAGCCGTCCTGCTGGTTTCCGGCAATCTTCGCTTACTGCTGTCCCGATTCCTGCGGCGCGGCATTTCTCAATTGAAGGTCCTCGCCCACAGCGAAGTGCCTGAAAGCAAAATCATCAAGGTCACCTCGATCATTGGAGGTAAGGTATGAACGTCAGGAAATTCATCGCCGCTACGGCGCGCGACGCATTGCGCAAGGTCAAGGAGCTATTGGGGCCTGATGCGATCATCCTGTCCAACCGGGCCATTCCCGGGGGTGTCGAGATCATGGCGGTCGCCGCCGGTGATATGGAAATGATCGTTCCTACACCGGCCAGGGAAAATCCAAGGCCGCATGATGACTATACGGTTCGGCTTTCCTCACCGACCAGCAGCATGCCGCTCAAGGCAAGAGTAGCGCAACCCTCCCAACAGCCACCGCAATCATCATCGCAACAGCCACCGAAACTTCCACCTCAACTTCCACCATTGACTCCGCGTCCTGCACCGCAGCTTGACCGGCCATCCACTCCAGCGCAGGAAACGGCCAAGCCGCAGGCAGAAATTGTTCCAGCGGAGGTTATGGACGAAATCCGCTCACTGCGGAAAATGTTCGAGCAGCATCTGGCGGGCGCTGCCTGGGGGGAAAGCGCACGTTCGGAGCCGGTCAAAACGGAAATTCTTCGGCAGATGCTTGATGCCGGCTTCTCACCGCAGTTGGCCCGCGAACTGCTCATGCAATTGCCGCGTACACTCAATGCAACGGAGGCTCTGGCCTGGGTGAAGTCCGGCGCTGATCGATCTTTTCTGACCATCAATGCCGAGAATGACATTGTTGATCGCGGCGGCATCTATGCACTGGTCGGCCCGACCGGCGTTGGCAAAACGACGACCACCGCCAAGCTTGCTGCCCGCTGCGTGCTTCGTCATGGGGCCAGCAAGGTAGCGCTGGTAACCACGGACGGCTACCGTATCGGCGCTCACGAACAACTGCGGATCTATGGCCGTATTCTCGGCGTCTCGGTGCATCTGGTGAAGGATGCCGAGGAGTTGAAGCAGACCCTGTTCAATCTGCAACAGAAGCATATGGTACTGGTTGATACGATGGGCATGAGCCAGCGCGACCGAATGGTCGGGGAACAGGTGGCGATGTTTGGCAACAGCAACGTCAAACGCTTGCTGCTGCTTTCAGCCACTGGGCGCGGCGACACCCTTGACGACGTGGTGCGCGCCTATAACGGGCCTGATCTGGCCGGCTGCATCCTGAGCAAGGTTGACGAGGCAGCCAGCCTGGCCTCGGCGCTTGATGTCATTATTCGCCACGGCTTGCGCCTGCACTACGTCTCGAATGGCCAACGTGTTCCGGAAGACCTGCATCTGCCCAATCGCTCCTATCTGCTGCACCGGGCCTTCAAGGATGTGCCCGAGACCTCGCCGCATCGTCTTGACGGCCTTGAGCCGGGCTTGATGATGGCCAGTGCAGGTTCCGGCATGGCGGCCACCGGAGGCCGTCGTGGCTGAGTGTCACGGTGACCAGGCGGATGGATTGCGCCGCCTTTTTGGTCGCGAGCCGCCGCGCATCGTCACCTTCGCTGCGGGGAGTATCGGCGTCGGAAAGAGCATTCTGGTGGCCAATCTCGCGGCCTCGCTGGCTCGTCAGGGCAAGGAAGTCCTGATTCTGGACGAAAATATCAAGAATAACATCGCATCTTATTACGGTGCTCTGGCTCGCCACGACCTGTTACAGGTGATCTACCGTGAGAAAGTGCTTAATGAAGTGCTGTTAACGGTCGCGCCAGGTGTTCGCGTATTGCCAGCAGCCCGGGCGGTGAAGAAACTCGGCAAGTTGAGTCTTCATCAGCAGGAAGCCCTGATTGAAAGCATCACCGGCATGGAACATCCGGCCGATGTGATTCTGGTGGACGCCTCCCTTGATCACCCGCTCGGTTTTTCACCGCTTGGCCTGGCCGCTCACGATACGGTGATTGTCATATCGGCGACCAGTGCGTCGATTACCGATGCCTACGCCCTGATCAAGAAAGTCAGCCTGGGTTATTCGCGAAAAAACTTCAGGATTCTGGTGAATAAGGTGCGCGGTCTGGAAGAAGCGGAGGCGATACACGGCAATATTGCCCAGGTGACTCACAGTCGGGGACTGGCACGCCTTGAATACGCCGGCTTCGTACCGCTTGACGTACACCTGCGGCAGGCCGCACGCCTGTGTCAGCCCGTGCTGGGCTTATTCCCTGACGCACCCTCGGCAAAAGCGTATCGAACGATAGCCAGTGATCTGCTCAACTGGCCGTTGCCCGGAAATGAGGCCGGTGGGCTCGAACAATTCGTTCAACAACTGCTACACTTGAGCCAACACATCGATCCGATAGCCATTTACGCTTGATCCTTAAAACCTCAGTCTATCCACGAAAATCACGAAAGACACGAACAAAATCAGGAGCTTGATGTATTTTCTCTATTCACCTTTTGGGTGGCGAACTTCAACTTATTATCTCCTTGATTCTTTTCGTGCTTTTGGTGTTTTTCGTGGACGAACTGCTTTTTCTAGGTTGATAGCTCCAATACATGTATAACGCTGCTGGCCAGATTAACAAGGATCAGCTGGTACAGCGCTTCGCTCCGCTCGTAAAGCGTATCGCCTATCATCTGATGGCTCGATTGCCGTCCAGTGTCCAGGTCGACGATCTGGTTCAGAACGGCATGATGGGTTTGCTCGATGCCATAAACCGCTTTGAATCCGGGATGGGTGCCCAGTTTGAAACCTACGCAGCGCAACGTGTGCGGGGTGCCATGCTTGATGGTTTGCGCGAGAACGACTGGTTGCCGCGCAGTTTGCGCCGGGATTTTCGTCGCATTGAAGTCGCAATTTCTCAACTCGAACAAAAGCATGGGCGCCCACCAGCCGAGAAAGAACTGGCCGACGCGCTGGGTATGACATTGGTTGATTATCAAAAAATGCTTCAGGATGCACGCGGGCATCAACTCATTTCTTTTGAGGATATGGTTGAAGACGGCGAAGAAGATTTTCTCGAGCGGCATTTGACAGATACCTCGAACGAGCCGTCGAAGCTGCTCGAAGAAGAGAGTTTGCGACAGTTGCTGGTGCAGGGTATCGAATCCTTGCCCGAGCGTGAAAAACTGATGATGGCCCTATATTACGAGCAGGATCTCAATCTGCGCGAAATCGGCGCGGTCATGGGCGTGACGGAGTCACGCGTTTGCCAGTTGCACAGTCAAGCGGTGATCCGACTGCGAGCGCGGATTTTTGGTGAGGCCGGGATCAAGAAAAAGAAAGCCGGGCAGAATGGATAAAATTAGCGTTCTCGGATTGCTGCTCGGCATGGTAGCGATCGTCGGTGGGCAGATACTGGAAGGCGGCCATGTTGCTTCGTTATCGCAGCCTACCGCGTTGCTGATCGTTCTGGGAGGGACGATGGGCGCGGTCATGCTGCAAAGTCCCTATGCGACCTTTATGCGCGGCATGCGGATGGCTCGCTGGGTATGGTATCCACCGGTTGTTGATTATCTGCAGTTGATCAAGCAGGTGTCGAACTGGAGCCAAGTTTCCCGGCGTGAAGGTTTGCTGGCGCTGGAAGGCGTAATGAACCAACTGAAGGATGATTTTGCCCGCAAGGGCTTGCAACTGCTGGTTGACGGTGCAGAACCAGAGCGCTTGCGCGAGGTGCTGGAGGTTGAGATCAGCACCTTTGAAGAAGAAATGAAACTATCGGCAAAAATCTGGGACGCCGCCGGTGGTTACTCGCCAACCATTGGCATACTTGGAGCCGTAATGGGCCTGATACAAGTGATGGAGAATCTTTCCGACCCATCCAAGTTGGGGGCGGGTATAGCGGTCGCGTTTGTGGCGACGATCTACGGCGTGGGGTTGGCCAATCTTGTTTTTCTGCCGATGGCAAACAAGCTCAAGGCGCATATCAATCGTCTGGTCGTGCAGCGTGAAATGATTGTCGATGGGTTGGTCGGTATCGCCAACGGCGACAACCCGCGCATTATTGAAAGCCGCCTTCAGGGCTACATCTTTTAATTTATGGCTCGCCGAAAACGCGAAGAAGACCATCCCAACCACGATCGCTGGCTGGTTTCGTACGCCGATTTCATTACGCTCCTTTTTGCCTTCTTCGTGGTGATGTATGCGCTTTCGACGGTCAATGAGGGGAAGTATCGTATCCTCAGCGATTCGATGACCAGTGCCTTTCGCAACGTACAAATCAATACCTCGTCGCAGTTGATCACGCCGGTAGCCCCTGTAATTCCTGTAGCCTCGCCGATTCAGACAATTCAGCAGCAAAGCGTCATGAGCAAAGGGCAAGAAAAGACAAAACAGTTAGAGCGCGAAAAAATGCGCAATGTTGCCAAGGAGATTCTTGAAGTCATGGCGCCGCTCATCGAGCAAGGCAAGGTTCGGGTGATTGAAACGAACCGTGGGGTGACCATTGAAATCAACGACAGTATCTTGTTCTCACCCGGGCAGGCGCTACTGCAACCCCCTTTGGTCAAAGCCATGAGCGCCATTGCTGAGGTGCTGGTTCCGACGGATTTTCCGATTACCATTGAAGGCCACACCGACAATGTGCCGATCAAGACCCCGCAGTTTCCTTCCAATTGGGAACTCTCGGCGGTGCGAGCAACGACGGTTTTGCGCTTGTTTGCCGATTCCGGCGTGGCGCCCGAGCGTCTGACCGCGATAGGTTATGCCGATACGCGCCCCGTAGAGCCAAACCTGCTGGTTGATGGACGGGCGCGAAATCGCCGGGTGACCATTCTTATTGACTCGGCAATACCGGATAAAGGGAAAGAGGTTGATCTCGAATCTCAGTCGGCTCCGCCACCGTAAAACCGTAGCCGCAAGGGATTTGCAAATCGGGCTGCAGCCTGGGATAAGTCAGCACCAGCCAGCACCAGCCCAGCTACACGGCGTCGTTGATACGACGGATGCCTGAAGACTTCGATTGGCCATCAGGGCCATACAAATCGAGCGAGGTTTTCCCGCCCTGCAAGGCTTCTAACGCCCTGGCGTTATAGTGCATGCGCGTCCGGATCAACTCGCCGTTGAGACGATTCAACTCACGCGCCTCACCGGCCAGAGAAATGATTCTCGACCAGGCATCAACAGCCTCTTGTACCCCGGAATGGTTCGCACACCAAGCCTCAACGCCCGCACGATCAGCATCGAATCCTTGCGCGGCAAGTGCTGTGTTGCGTCGGGTAGCAAAACGGTTCAAATGCGCGGCAAGCGTTGCCTTTTTTTCTGCAAATGCCGGCAGGTCATTCGTCTTCCCGCTACTGAGATCAGTTTGCTCAAGCTTCAGCAGGTCAACAAACTGCTGAACCGTTTCTGCCTCAGCCACCAGTGCCTGTAAGAAGGCACTGGTCTCAGCGGTCATTGATGTTGCCAAAATCATGCCCGCCGCTGGGAATCCACAAGCTCTCTGGCGGAGGTAAGCAGACGGTCGGCAATAGCGCCGGCGTTAATCGTGAAGCGACCATCGGTTATGGCCTGCTTTATTTCAGAAACGCGAGCGGCATCAAAGGGTTGTTCGCCATCGGCTGCACGCATCTGCGCGGAAAGGCCACTTAATTTAACGTCGTCGACAACTGCCGACGCTGCATTGCTGGCGGAATGAACACGCGTCTCTTTGACCGGTGGGGCAGCGACGGGATTGGTTGAACTTTCGATCTTCATGGCTATGCCTCTAATGGATTACTTCTCAAGCGTTTTAACGACTTGTATCAGCGAAACTTTAGAACTATTTTCCCTGATAGGCCAAAGCAGTGCAAATCAATGCGAGACTTCCACGACGCCACCGGGTCGCGCAATGCCGTTGATCAATTGTCCGGAAGCCGTGCGCACCTGAACAATCTGTCCGGCAACTGCGTTGGTGAGCGCTATTCCCTCGCTGCTGACACTGAAGCCGGGGCCTTTTGAAACGGTTTTAACGCTCTGCCCCTGCTGGACAGCCCATGGGGCAAGCAATTGATCGCTGCGCAGTGGCTGCCCTGCGGGAAGCCTGTTTTTGACTGTTTTGCCGATGGCTTGTGACTGATCAGTGACGATACTGGCCGGGAGCGAACTGAGATCGCCGCTGCGGACAATAATATCGCTTGCAGTGAGCAAATAACCTGTCGGCAACGCCCGTGCGGTGATCAAGTAGTTGCCGGTAACGTTCACACTGACTGGAACATAGATCGTCCAGTTCGATGGGCCAAGGCAGCGAACGCCGACCGTTGATTTACCCCAGAGCCTGCCCCCGGCCGGCAGAAAGGGCTCGAAGGCGGAGCACTCCGACAACTGAGCGCGAGCATTGAGTTGGCCAATGCTGTAGGTGACGGTGCCGGGCAAGCCCTGCGTTTGCGTTCGCAGGTAGTCGTCCAGCGCGCTGTGCAGGGGGCTCTGAGCAAAAGAAAGCATCGGGGTCAGAAGTAATAGCCAAAAGACCCCGCAAACGGTGCGCAGAAGATGGCTCGGGCAGTGGAAATTCATGGCTCTATTTTGCCTGATCGCGGCGCGATAGCGAAGCACTCTGTTTTTTTCGGCCAGCGTAGCGTTCAGCAAAGCATTTGGCGAAGCGGCCCGGCAATATTTGCCGATCGTCCGGCAGAATTTGTTCAAATTTGCTCGGGAGTGTCCATTTCTGAGGGTTTTAATCCATGGCACAAGAATTGCGTTATTGAACCGGGTGCAACACTCAAACCGGAGTCGTCATGGTCAGTAAGCTTGATAATGCCTTTGCCTTCCAGCAACAAGCCCTTGGCTTGCGCACTCATCGGATGCAGATTCTGGCCGGCAATATTGCCAATGCCGACACGCCCAACTTCAAGGCGCGTGACTTTGATTTTTCCAGCGCCTTAAAAGAAGCGGTTGCCGGCCGCAGTGCTGGCAACCTGGCGATGGCCACCACCACCGCGCGGCATTTGACCGGCTCGCTGGACGACGGTCCGGCGCACCTCATGTACCGCACACCGTCGCAGGGCAGTGTCGATGGCAATACGGTGGATATGGATATCGAGCGTGCCCAGTTTTCCGAAAACGCCATTCAGCTTGAAGCTGGCGTGAGGTTTATCACGGGCAAATTCAAAACCCTGATGACGGCCATACAAGGACAATAATCATGAGCGTATTCAACGTTTTTCATATCGCCGGTAGCGCCATGACGGCGCAGGGCATGCGTCTGAACGCGGTGGCCAGCAACCTGGCCAACGCCGACAGCATTGCCGGGCCGGATGGCAAGCCTTATCGCGCCAAGCAAGTCGTATTTGAGGCAACGCCGTTGAACGGACCGGCGGCGCAGGGCGTGCGCGTCAAGCAAGTGGTCGAGGACGCCAGCCCGGGGCGCATGGTCTATGACCCGCGCAGCCCGGCGGCTGACGAGAAGGGCTACGTGATGATGCCGAACGTCAGCGTGGTCGACGAAATGGTCAACATGATTTCAGCATCGCGCTCGTACCAGACCAACGCCGAAGTGATGAATACCGCCAAGCAGTTGCTGCTCAAAGCACTGACGCTCGGCCAATAATAATTAAATTCCCAGGAGAAAAAACATGGCAACCGTGCAGTCGACAACTTCCGCCAGCGATATCTATGCTTCGCTGAACGCCTCAACAACGAGCAATTCATCGACTGCGACTTCGGCAACCGAAGATTCTCAGAATCGTTTTCTCAAGCTGCTGACCACGCAGTTGAAGAATCAGGATCCGCTCAATCCGATGGACAACGCCGAGATGACCAGTCAGTTGGCCCAGATGAGTACGGTTTCCGGCATCGAGAAACTCAATGCGACAATGAATGCGCTGGTCGATAGTGCTGGTAGTAGCCAGTCCATGCAGGCGGCTGCATTGATCGGCAAGAGTGTTCTGGTTCCCGGAACGCAGCTTTCACTGGCCTCGGGGCAGGCGTTTGGTGGCGTCAATCTGGCTAGTGCGGCTGATCAGGTGACCTTGACCATCAGCGATGCGAGCGGGAAAGTATTGCAGACCGAGAATCTCGGTGCGCGTGAGGCGGGTAACTTCAATTTCATGTGGGATGGACAAACCCAAGCTGGAGAAACTGCCGCCGATGGCGCCTACAAGTTTTCGGTCACGGCCACGCAGGGCGGCAACAATGTCGTGGCGGACGCACTTCAAGTTGGCACGGTTTCTGCTCTTGTTAGATCAGGCAGTGGATTCCTGCTCGATCTGGGCGCACTTGGAACAGTCGATTTCAAGAACGTGCAGCAGATACTCTAATAAAAGGGAGAGAAAAAAATGGCATTCCAACAAGGTCTGAGTGGATTAAACGCAGCTTCAAAAGCGCTTGATGTCACGAGCAATAACGTCGCCAATGCGGCTACGGTGGGCTTCAAGTCGGCCCAGGCTCACTTCGCTGATATTTTTGCTGCCTCGCTGGGGTCCGGTGGAAGCGCACCCGTTGGTATTGGAACATCGGTGGGCGCAGTTCAACAACAGTTTACTCAAGGGAATCTCACGACAACGAATAACCCGCTGGATATTTCCATCAATGGTAACGGCTTCTATCGCATGAGCGATAACGGTTCAATAACCTATAGTCGCGCCGGCCAGTTTCATCTGGACAAGAGTGGCTATGTTATTGATGATAGTGGGCGCCAGTTGACCGGTTACCTCGCAGTTCAGGGTACAACCGTCGTGTCGGCGCCAGTCCCGTTGCTATTGAGTTCAGCCAATATTGACCCGGTTGCCACGGGGGCAAGCGTTGGTGGGAGTTTTACAGGTGTGCAGGCCAGCCTCAATTTCGATTCGCGCGATTTAATCAAGACCGTACCGTTTGCATTTACTTCCGGGTCGGGCGGGATTGGTGGGGTGGTCGATCCGCTGAGTTACAACTTCTCGACATCGACTTCGGTCTACGATAGCTTGGGAAATGCGCACACTCTGACAATGTATGCCGTAAAAGGGTCTGCTGCCACTGACCCTTTGGATATTGCCGCCGTCACCGCAGCCAGCGCGGCTACTGCGGCTGCTGCCACTGCCGTAAATGCAGCTAATACGGCCGTTAGTGCTGGCGCCGCCGCCGCCGCCGCCGCCGCCGCCGTAATAGCAGTACCGCCTACCGGTACACAAGCAGCAGCAGATGCTGCTGCTGCTGCTGCCCTCGTTGCAGCTGCAGCCGCCACCACCGCAGCTGCAGCCGCCACCACCGCAGCTACAGCCGCCGACACTGCAGCAGCAGCTGTTGTCATTCCTGATGTTTATAGCAGGGCCGCGACGGCTGCAGCTTTGGCCGCTACGAGCGCTGCAGCCTACGCCACACCCGCAGCAGCCTTCGCCACCACCCCGGTCGCCCCGACTCCGGATGAACTATTGACAGGGACAGCAACTTCAGTACTCGACATCGCTACTGCCGATGCTACTGCAGCAGCTGCTTCCGCTTCCGCCTATCCATCGCAATGGAATATGTACACATCCCTCGATGGGACAAATCCAAGTAATATTAATGGTGGCACTCCACTGGTTCTCAAGTTTGATTCTTACGGGAAGATGGTTAATGCGCCATCTCAAGGTTCTCCACTAGTTATCAATCTCAATAAGGTGATGGCCGATCTGGGCCAGGCGAACAGTGCAGCAACTCCGTTCGAGTTCAATCTTGATTTTGCTTCCAGCACTCAGTTTGGTGCTGCCTTTGGTACCAACAATCTGCTGCAGGATGGGTATACCTCGGGTCGTTTGACAGGTGTCAATGTTGACCCGGGGGGGGCCGTTCGCGGTAACTACAGCAACGGACAATCTAAAAATTTGGGGCAGGTGGCTCTCGCCAGCTTCACCAATCCAAACGGACTGATTTCGCTCGGCGGCAGTCAGTGGGCGGAATCGTCAGCCTCTGGCACCGCGCTGGTCGGTGCGCCCAATACCGGGACGCTGGGTGTTTTGCAATCGGCGACCGTTGAAGAATCGAACGTCGATCTCACCGCCGAACTGGTCAATATGATCACCCAGCAGCGTAATTACCAGGCTAATGCGCAGTCGATCAAGACGCAGGATCAGCTCATGCAAACGCTGATCAATCTGCGTTAAGTTACAGCATGAGCCAAGTCAGGTAATGCACCTGTTTTTAAATAAAATATCCATTGATGCTTCGCTGATAAGCGCATGGATAGGCAATCTACAGAGGCTATGCCTGAAGAGCATTATTTTTATTTGCTCTCAGGCAAGTATGTTTGTAGAACGCCTATTGGTGTGGCTCACAGCGATGGTGCTTGAAATCGAAAAGGAGCAACCATGGATCGCCTGATTTATACCGCGATGACCGGCGCCAAGCACGCTTTCCTGCAACAAGCAGGCGTTGCGCACAATCTGGCCAACGCCTCGACGACCGGTTACCGCGCCATGGAGCACAAGTTCCGCGCTGTGCCAATCCAGGGTGAAGGCGCGCCGACACGCGCTTTCGTGGTCGACGCTTCGGTGGCTAATGTCTTCGATCAGGGGCCAATGATGGCTACCGGACGGCCGCTTGATGTCGCGGTACAAGGCGCCGGCTGGATTGCGGTGGAGGCACCCGATGGGCGTGAAGCTTATACGCGCGCCGGAAACCTGCAAATCAACGCCAACGGCCAACTGCAGACGGCCAGTGGCCTGAACGTGCAAGGTGATGGTGGTCTGATTGCCATACCGCCGGATAACCGCATAACCATCGCGCCGGACGGGACGATTTCTACCGTTCCACTCTTTGGGGCACCGAATAACGTCAGCATCGTTGGCCGTATCAAACTGGTTAATCCGGCGGAAAACGATCTGGTGCGCGGTGACGACGGGCTTTTTCGCACGCGCAACGGTGCGCCAGCCGAACTCGATGAAAACGTCAAAGTGGCTCCTGAAACGCTGGAAGGCAGCAACGTCAATCCGGTCGATTCAATGGTCAACATGATCAGCCTGGCTCGGCAATTTGAAATGCAGATCAAGATGTTGCAAACCGCCGATGCCAATGCCAGCAAGGCGACCCAGATTCTTACGATGAATGCTTAACGGGCATGGCTTTGAGAGTCGCCCCAAGTTATGAAAGCCATGCCCGTTCCCCTCACCCCCTGACCCCTCTCCCGCAGGGCGAGGGGAGGTTCGAGAGTCGCTAGAGCGACTTCCACACTAACTGGACTATAAAAAAATGATCCGCTCCCTGTGGATTGCCCGTACCGGCCTGGATGCACAGCAAACCAGCCTGGACGTGATCGCCAACAATCTGGCCAACGTCAGTACCAATGGATTCAAGCGGGCGCGCCCGGTTTTCCAGGATTTGCTCTATCAAACAATACGGCAGCCCGGCGCCCAGTCGTCGCAATCGACCCAGATTTCAAACGGGTTGCAAATCGGTACCGGGGTGCTGCCGGTAATGACGGCAACTATTTTCAATCAAGGGGGCTCTCTCTCCACCGGTAACCAACTTGATGTTGAAATCAACGGTGCGGGATTCCTGCAGGTTCTACTGCCCGATGGCACGACCGCTTATACCCGTGACGGGTCGTTTGCGAAGGATAGTGTAGGTCAAATTGTAACTTCCAGCGGCTATCCTTTGCAGCCGCCGATCACCATTCCGGGGACTGGTACAGTGACCATCGCTTCCACTGGTGAGGTTTCCTTCAGTACGACAACCCCCCCCATCAGCACGACCTCGCTCGGCACCGTTCAGCTAGCCACTTTTGTTAATAATGGGGGCCTGCAGCGGATTGGCGAGAACCTCTTTCTTGAAACCGCGTCGAGCGGAACGCCATCACCGAATGCGCCGGGAGCCAATGGTGCTGGCACCCTTATTCAGGGCTCTGTCGAGACGTCAAACGTTAATGTGGCCGAGGAGCTGGTGAGTATGATAGCAACCCAGCGGGCTTACGAACTAAACTCTAAGGTTATTTCGACCTCCGACGCGATGCTCGCGAAACTGACGCAGTTGTAAAGGAGCGATGATGAAAAACGGGCTAGTTATTATTCTTGCCGGCTTGTCGATCAGTGCCTGCACGACCATTCCGCCGACCAGCGTACATCAGCCGATGACCGCCCGCCCAGCGCCAAAAACGGAAAACATGGCCGCCACCGGCAGTATTTTCCAGGCTGGCGTTTCGCGAACCCTGTTCGAAGATCGTCGTGCGCGTTATGTCGGCGATACGATGCACATCACCATCGCCGAAGCCACCACGGCGGCAACGGCGTCGAATACCAATGCCAGTCGTACCACGGCGGTTTCAGCATCGGTGCCCTTGATCGCCGGCCTACCGGGGAAGAGCTTCCAGGGATTGGGGCTACAAGCCAACAGTGCTAACTCCCTTGCCGGCAAAGGCGATGCGGCAGCCAACAACGTGTTTACCGGAACCATCACCGTCACCGTGATTGAAGTGTTGCCCAACGGCAACCTGCTGGTTTCGGGTGAAAAGCAGGTGTCCATCGGTGCCGGCACTGAATACATCCGGCTCTCGGGAATCGTCAATCCTTACTTCATCAATGCGGCCAATACCATC
The DNA here is from genome assembly GCF_049316945.1 of Propionivibrio sp. GTDB lineage: Bacteria > Pseudomonadota > Gammaproteobacteria > Burkholderiales > Rhodocyclaceae > Propionivibrio. The sequence goes on from NZ_JBMOJE010000013.1 coordinate 36,996, forward strand.
AGCTCGGCGAATGTGGCTGATGCGCGCATCGAATATAAGGAAGCCGGTGTGATCAGCGAGGCGCAGGTCATGGGCTGGCTGGCTCGCTTCTTCTTAACCTTCCTGCCTTTCTGAGAACGCTATCGTGAGCACATTTCAAACCGGCAACTTCTGGCGTCGACTGGCAATTCTTGCCTGTTGCAGCTTGCCGCTTTTCAGCAGCGCCGCCTGGGCGGATCGAATCAAGGATCTGGCCTCGGTGCAAGGGGTTCGTAACAATCAACTGGTGGGCTACGGGCTGGTGGTCGGTCTTGACGGTACCGGCGACCAGACAACGCAGACGCCTTTTACCACCCAGAGCATCATCAATATGCTGGCGCAATTGGGCACCACCTTGCCGACGACGCAATCGCTGCAACTGAAGAACGTTGCTGCGGTGATGATTACGACGAACTTGCCGCCCTTCGCCAGAATCGGTCAGCAGATCGATATCACCGTATCGTCGATGGGTAACGCCAAGAGTTTACGCGGTGGAACGTTGGTGATGACGCCACTCAAAGGCGCGGACGGGCAGATTTACGCCCAGGCACAAGGTAACCTGATGGTCGGTGGCGCCGGCGCAGCGGCGGCCGGAACCAAGGCCGTGATCAATCACCTTCTGGCCGGGCGCATTGTTTCTGGCGCCACGGTCGAGCGCGAGGTGCCGACCTCGCTCGGGCAAGGCCCGTTCGTTCATTACGAGATGAGTATTACCGATTTTGGTACCACACAGCGCGTGGTGGAGGTGATCAATCGCGAGATGGGTCCGGGTACGGCGCAAGCGGTTGATGGGCGCCTGATCCGCGTCAATGCACCGGAAGAAGCTAGTTCCCGCGTGGCCTTCATGGGGCGCATCGAGAATCTTGAAGTACGACCGATGAAAATGATGGCCAAGATCATCGTTAATCCGCGCACCGGCTCGGTGGTGATGAATCAGATGGTTACCATCGAAAACTGTGCCGTCGCGCATGGAGCACTCTCGGTGGTGATCAATACCGACCAGCAGGTCAGCCAGCCGAATGCGCTGGCCGGAGGTCAGATGGTGACCACCACCCAGACCGAGATCGATATCAAACAAGGTGGGGGTGCGCTGATGGTGTTGAAGGCTGGCGCCAATCTTTCCGACGTGGTCAAGGCGATCAATGCCCTTGGCGCCAATCCGCAGGATCTGGTGTCGATCCTGCAATCAATGAAAGCCGCTGGCGCGCTCCGAGCCGATCTGGAAGTTATTTAAGGCTGAGAGCCTTTGAAAAAATCAAAAATCCACCGCAAAGGCGCAAAGAAGCAAAGAAAACGCAGAGGAAACCCATTGTTTGCAAGTGTTTTCTTTGCGAAACCTTTGCACCTTTGCACCTTTGCGCCTTTGCGGTGGGCTCGGTATTTTGCACAGATTTGTTTCAATCCGACTAAAGTGATATTCGCGCTGGAGAACTATGTCAGGCGCAGAAATTGCTCTATCTAACCTCATGAAAGCAGAAAACCTCACCGCTAACAGCTTTGTCCTTGATCCGAAGGCCTCGGCCGATCTTCGCCTCAAACTCAAACAAGACCCGCAAGCCGGGCTGAAACAGGCGGCACAGCAATTCGAAGGCATGTTGTTGCAGATGATGCTCAAGAGCATGCGCGACGCAACGCCGCAGGATGGGTTGATGGATAGCGATCAAACCCGTTTCTTTACCTCCATCATGGATCAGCAACTGGCGCAGAATCTTTCAGCCAAGGGCCAGCTTGGTTTCGCCAAGTTGATCGAGCAACAACTGGGCCGCACCATGGCTGGTGGAACGACGGCTGATCCGGCGTCTTCTCTGGAAGCGCTTCAACAGACCTTGATTGCGCAGCAAGCGGCAAGTTCTGCCGGCTCCATGAGCGGTGCCGAGCGCATCCGTAGCACGCCCGCCGCTGTCGTCTCATCAGTTTCTTCCGCTGCCTCGACGCCAGCAGGCCGCAACACTGACTTTGTCAATCGCGTCTGGCCGCAGGCCATCGAGGCCGCCAAGGCGACCGGACTGCCGCCACAATTCCTTGTTGCGCATGCGGCGCTGGAGAGTGGATGGGGCAAGAGTGAGATTCGAGCCGCCGATGGCTCGCCTAGTTACAATCTATTTGGAGTTAAAGCTGGGCGCAGTTGGCAAGGGCCGACGGTTGAGGTTAAGACTACCGAATACGTCAACGGTGTGGCGCAGACGTCGCGTGAGAAATTCCGGGTTTATGGCTCCTACGCTGAATCCTTTAACGATTACGCCAATCTTCTCAAGAACAATTCCCGCTTCTCCGCTGTGCTTGGTCAGCAAGATGGCACGCAGTTTGCTAAATCATTGCAACAGTCAGGTTATGCCACCGATCCGCTCTACGCCGACAAACTCAGCCGCATCATTAACGGCCCGACGCTACGTCAGGCATTGGCCGGGTAGTGATCTAGCAGAAGCCGGGCAGAAGCAAAGCTAAATATTCCGGCGATTCTGCCGTAGACAATAAAGAAGGAGAACTTACTCCATGGGAACTATCAGTAACGGTGTTACAGGCATACAGGTCGCGCAAATGGGTTTGCAAACGGCCTCGCACAACATCACTAATGCCAGCACTCCAGGGTTTAACCGGCAGCGGTCAGTACAGGCGAGTAATATCGCACTGGCAACGGGTGCCGGTTTCGTCGGTCAAGGAGCGCATGTATCTACTGTAGATCGCATGTACAGTTCGTTTTTGAATTCCCAGGTGAGCACGGCGCAGAGCAAGGTTAGCGAACTCGACAGCTACTATGCCCAACTTAGTCAGATTGACAACATGCTGGCGGATACAAATACAGGCATGTCTCCGGCGCTCCAGGATTTTTTTACCGGCGTTCAGCAGGTAGTAGCCAACCCGTCGCAGTTACCGGCGCGGCAAGCGATGGTTTCCTCAGCCCAGGCGCTGATTTCTCGCTTTCAAGGACTCAATGATCAACTCAGCCAGATGTACGACGGCGTTAACAGCCAAATTACTTCTACCGTATCGAGCATCAATTCCTACGCGACCGAGATTGGCAGTCTCAATCAACAGATCATTATCGCCGAGTCGTCAGTCAATCAACCGGCCAACGACTTGCTTGATCAGCGTGACCAACTGGTATTTGAATTGAACAAACTGATCAGTGTGTCAACGTTCACAAACTCCGATGGTAGCCTCAACGTTTTTATCGGTACCGGCCAGCAACTCGTCGTAAACACTCAGGTGTCAAAAATATCGGCGCTGCCTTCGAGTGCCGATTCATCGCGGTTCACGGTGTGGCTGCCAAACGCAGGGGGAAGTCAGGAACTTCCCGAACAGTTTATTAACGGCGGCTCGCTTGGGGGTCTGTTGCGTTTTCGTAGTGAGTCGCTTGATAGCGTGGCCAATAAGTTGGGGAATAACGCAGCATCGCTGGCACTGACGTTTAATGCGCAGAATGCACTGGGTCAGGACTTGCTTGGACAGTCAGCAATGTCGCCGGCAGGTTCGACATTTCAGGCAAATTTCTTTTCAATTCCCACGCCAACAGTGATTGCGAATGCTAATAACAATAAGCTCGCACCGGCAGATATAACGGCGACACTGTCAGTGCCAACGTCCGTGGCGAATTCTACCAGTTTGACCAATGCTGATTATCAACTGGCGTTCAACGGGACGAATTACACTTTGACTCGATCGACTGATAATCACCAATGGTCGGCTGCAAGCGTAAATGCTATGGCTGACTCGACAGGCAGTATCTTCTCGGCAACGGAAGGTTTTACCCTCACCGAGAACGCTGCAAAGCGAATGGCGACTAATGATTCCTTTAAAATCGAGCCCACCCGAGCGGGGGTTCAAAATCTGACGCTTAACTCGGCGATCGTTGCAGATCCACGGCTGATCGCTGCGGCTGCACCAGTCCGTACGCAAGCTGCAACGGGCAATACGGGTGTGGCAACCATCAGCGCGGGTAAAGTGGCAACCGGTTATTCTGCGGCGGTTGCAGCTGCACCAATCACGCTGACCTATAACACAAACACTTCGCCAGCTTCAACGCCGCCCGTTCCGAATCTGACGGGTTTTCCGGTGGCAGTGTCGGTGACCGTTCCCGGAACGCCGCCGATCACGACCGACTACCCGTTCCCTGTCGCTTCTGTTCCTTACGTTAGCGGTGCAACGATTACGCTTGTTGGATCAAATGCAAGCATTCCTCCTGGCGGATTCAGCTTTGAAATATCGGGCTCTCCGAATAACGGTGACAAGTTTACGATCTCCAAAAATAGTGGCGCCGTCTCCGATGGCCGCAACGCACTCGCCCTTGGTCAACTCCAAACGCAAAACACGATGTCCGGTCAAACCGCCACTTACCAGTCTGCCTACGCCCAACTGGTCAGCGAAACCGGTAACAAGACGCGTGAAATCCAGGTGACTGGAGCTTCGCAGCAGTCGCTTCTCGATCAGACGACGGCAGCACAGCAGTCACTTTCTGGCGTGAACCTCGATGAGGAAGCCGCCAATCTCATTCGTTTTCAGCAGGCTTATCAGGCGTCGGCGAAAGTAATCGAAATCGGATCGAAATTATTCGATGTCCTGTTGGCGCTCAGAGCCTAAGGGGAAGCACATGCGTATCAGTACCAGTCAAATTTACGATGCCGGCGCACTTGGTATTCAGCGCAATCAAGCGGCGGTTTTTAAAACAAGTAACCAGATATCAAGTGGGCGTCGCATCCTGACGCCTGCTGACGATCCCGTTGCTGCCGCGCAAGCACTGGTGGTTACACAGTCTCAATCTGTCACTAAACAACATCTGGCGAATCAGGCCATCGCCTCGGACCAGTTGGCGCTGGTTGATACCCAGTTGGGCTCGTTGACCGATCTTTTGCAAAGCGTGCGTGATCGAGTCGTACAGGCTGGTAATACGACCTTGGCCAATAGTGACCGGCAGGCGATCGCCACCGAGATCGATTCGCGATTGGGTGAAATGATGGGAATTGCCAACATTGATAATGGGTCGGGTGATTACATGTTTTCCGGCTATAAAGGGGGGACGCTGCCCTTTGCGGTGTCGGGTGGCGATCCGATTTCTCCGGCTAAGGTTTCACCTATTGGTTATTTTGGCGATGACGGCCAGCGCTTGTTGCAGGTTTCGACTTCGCAGCAAATGGCTATTAACGTTGCCGGTAGCGATCTGTTCATGACGGCCACGAGTGGCAATGGTTCCTTTATTGCTTCATCAGCCAGCGGTAATGGGGGAACTGGGACCGTCGATGCGGGATCTGTGCTGGATCGTGAGAAATGGCAGGCGGCAGTCAATTTGCTGCCCGGCAACAATCCGGCGCTGCAGATTAAATTTACGGTTGTTCATGACCCCATCGATCCTACCGATCCTGATTTGGATAAAAGATATTATCAGCTATTTGATGCCACACCCTCGACGCCCGTGGCGGTGAGTGATCCTGTCCTTTTCTCGCCGGGGTCGCCCATTTCGCTGGTAACGACGGCGGTGGCCAGCCCAATTCCGACTATTCCCCCAACGCCGTCTACGACACTACCGGCTGGAACCGATTTTGGCGCACGGGTGGTTATAAGCGGCGTACCGAGCGATGGCGATACGTTTACCATCACGCCCGATTCCAGTCAAAGCATCTTCCAGACAATGCAGAGCCTGATCGGAATTTTGCGCACGCCTATCGGCACCTCAACGTATTCCACGACGCAGTTGGCTCAGGATCTAAGGGCGCAACTGACAAACGTCGACCAAGCGCTCGACAACGTCAGCCAGATCAGGGCAACGATGGGGACGCGTATGAACGAACTGGATTCCTTGGCTAGTGCATCAACCGCCGAGGGAATTCAATACACGTCGACCTTGTCCGATCTTCAGGATCTGGATTACGTCAAGGCGATTACTGATTTCTCCAAGCAACAGGTAAATCTTGAAGCAGCACAAAAATCGTTTGTGCAGATCAGCGGTTTAAGTTTGTTCAAGTACATCTGATGGCTGGCGGTCGTGGTGTACGCATTATTTTTTCCCTGCTCGCCGCTTTTTCCGTGGCTTCGTGTGGTACGACTTCAGCGTCAGGCGCTCTACAGAATATCGCCAGCTATGGTCCGTTGGCGCCGAACTGGAGCATCGAGGAGACGCCAATCAGCGAAGGCACTTACTACCTCTCGCTGCGCGCCAAAAGTTATCGAATTGGCGGCGACGGCGAGGCGATCCAGATCGTAAAGCGGCGCGCGCTGCAACTTCAGCGTGAAAAGGGATATACAGACTATCGCATTCTTGACTACTCGGAAGGCGTTGAATCAAGTACGCCGCTAACGCACCGTGTGGCCGAAGGCACCATCCAGTTGGTCAATACGCAGTTGCCCCTGAATCGCTAGTCAAAATAGCGTGGCTCGGACTTCAGTCCGACAATGCGCCTACTTGAGCACAAAATAGCCGAGCATCGACTGCAGTCCAAATTCGAACATTTTTTGAAGCGGCGCACTCAGGTGCGACATGCTGACAATAAGTGCGGAAAATCCCAAGGCAATGGTTAAAGGAAAGCCGATTGCCATCAGATTGAGTTGTGGTGCCACACGCCCCAGAACGCCCAGAGCTATGTTGGTGATCATCAGAGCGACAACCACCGGCAGCGACAATAAAACCCCGGAAGAAAAAATCATCGCCCCGGCGTTGGCTATGTTCAACCAGCTGGCGTTGGTGACGGACAAGGTGCCGATGGGAATGAGCGTAAAGCTTTGCGCGAGGGTGGCGATTATCATCAGATGGCCGTTGACGGACAGGAACAGCAGCGAGGCGATCATCCCCAGAAGTTCTGAAACAACGGGTGTCTGGGACGTGCTCAGTGGGTCGTAAGCGGTTGCGAAGCCCAGCCCCATCTGGTTGCTGATCAGGGTGCCGGCCAGATCAATGGCGGTGAACACCAGGCGCATGGAAAACCCCATGGCGAAACCGATGATCATTTGTTGGGCGAGGATCAGCAGGCCCAGCCCGGAGGCTGGTTCGAGCGCGGGGATCTTTGGCAGCGCGGGGGTGATGGCGATGGCTATCGCCAGTCCAAGCATCAGGCGAATGCGCACGCTCAGGGCGGCGTTGTTGAATGGCGGTGCGGTAACCAGCAGCGACAGGATGCGTGCCAGAGGGAAAAAAAAGGCGACGATCCAGGCGTTTATTTCGGAGGAAGTGAAGCTGATCATGCACCGTTCAGCCGACGACCTGAGGAATGCTCTCTAATAGCCGCCGAATGTACTCGACTATCATTTGCAACATCCAGGGGCCGGCCAGTATCAGCACCATGAATGTTCCTACTAACTTCGGGATGAATGAGAGCGTTTGCTCGTTGATCTGCGTCGCGGCCTGAAAAATGCTGATGACCAAGCCGATGACGAGTGCCGCCAGCAGCAAGGGGGCGGATAGCATCAAGGTCATCTCGATGGCCTGTCGGCCAATGTTCATGACCAGTTCAGGTGTCATGTGGCAAAACTCATGACCAGCGAACCAAGCAGCAGATGCCAGCCATCGGCCAGAACGAAAAGCATCAACTTGAAGGGCAACGCCACCATCACCGGCGACATCATCATCATGCCCATCGCCATCAGCACACTGGCCACCACCATGTCGATAATCAGGAAGGGAATGAAAATGATGAAGCCGATCTGGAAAGCCGTTTTCAGCTCACTGGTCACAAAGGCCGGAATCAGCACTCGCATCGGGATGTCGTTGGTTGATTCAAGCACCGGCAGATTGCCCAGCCGCGCAAAGAGGCCGATGTCGGCTTCGCGCGTTTGTTTCAGCATGAAGCCGCGTAGCGGTACTGCGCCGCGCTCGACGGCCTGCTGGAAAGTAATCCGGCTCTCCGAGAGCGGCAGGTAGGCATCGACATACACCTTGTCGAGGACCGGCGACATGATGAAAAACGTCAGGAACAACGACATGCCGACCAGGACCTGATTGGGCGGCGAGGTTTGTGTGCCCAGCGCGTGTCGTAGCAAAGAGAACACGATGATGATGCGCGTAAAGCTGGTCATCATCAACAGCGCGGCGGGAATGAAGGTCAGCGAGGTAAGCGTGAGCAGTGTCTGGATCGACAGCGTGTAGGTCTGGCTGCCTCCGGCGCCGGGGGTGCTGGTCAGTGCCGGCAGCCCGCCGGCCTGGGCCCACGCCGCAAGCGGGGAGAGTAGCAGGAGCAGCATGAGCCAGGAGGTGAGCCTATTTGTTTTCATTCTTGCGCTCGGTCATCTGCTTCAACCACTGGCCAAAAGGTTTTTCGCCGCTTTGGCTGGCGGGAAGTTCTCCCTTGGGTAGAGTGTGCAGTGTTTTGATCTGCCCCGGGACAATGCCAATGACAATCCAGGCGTCGCCGACTTCGACGAGGACGATTCGCTCCCGGGTACTGATCATCAAACCGCCGACAATGCGTAAAGGGCCGGTGTTGCCAAAACTTCTGCCGCCATTGAGCTTGCGCAAGAAGTAAGCGCCAAAGAACAGGATGCCGATGACCAGCGTCAGGCCGAGCAGCATTTGCAGCAGCGCAGCGCCGGACACTCCAGGTGCCTCGACAGCAGCTTGTGCAAACGAGGGCGAACAAAGAAAAGCAGACGCCAGGAAGCAAGCGGCGAGGATGCGAAGGAGAGAAAATCTGGGATGTTTAATCAAGTCAGTCGGTCGGTAATGCATTCTGGCCGCTATCTTAAAGCATGTAAGCGCAAGGTGAAACCTGGGTGCCTGTCAGAATCGCACCCAGTCCGATCAGCGTCCGACTTTCCGCATGCGCTCGGAGGGGGTAATGATGTCGGTGAGACGGATGCCGAATTTGTCGTTGACCACCACGACTTCGCCTTGTGCGATGAGCGTGCCATTGACAAAGACACTCATCGGTTCGCCGGCCATGGCATCCAGTTCGACCACGGAGCCGTGGGCAAGCTGCAGCAGATTCTTGATGGTGATTTTCGTGCGGCCAAGTTCGACGGCGATCTGGACCGGAATGTCCAGGATCATGTCGAGTTCGTTCATCATCGACGCTTTGCCGTCCGTCTCGCCAAAGGCAGGAAATATCTGGGCGGGCTGGGCATTGGCTGCAGGTGCTGCCGACTCGGCAATCGCCTGCTCGGCCATCGCCGCTGCCCAATCGTCTTCTGCGCTGGTTTCTGTTTCGTCAGCCATTTTGTACTCCCGGGGCGACTTCCTCGCCCTCCGACGTTATGAATCGTTCAACCTTGAGTGCGTACTGACCGCCCTGCTGACCGTAGCGGCATTCCATCAACGGAATATCGTCCACCTTGGCAACGATCTTCTCCTCGATGTTGATCGGAATGATGTCTCCGGTCTTCATCTTCAGTATCTGGCCAAGCGTGACCGTCGTTGTCGCGAGTTGAGCGGCGATTTCGACTTCAGCATCTTTCAACTGTCTGCGCAGCATGATGATCCAGCGTCGATCAGTGGACAGTTGATCGCTTTGCATCGTGCTATAGAGCAGGTCGCGAATCGGTTCAACCATCGAGTAGGGAAAGCAGATGTGCATGTCGGCTGCCGTTCCGCCAAACTCCAGCGTGAAAGTCGTCGAAATGACGATCTCGGATGGGGTGGCGATATTGGCAAACTGCGAATTCATCTCGGACCGGATGTATTCGAAGGTGATGTCGTATACCGGCTTCCACGAGCGTGAATATTCTTTGAAGACGACGTTCAGCAGCCCCTGGATGATGCGTTGTTCGGTTGGCGTGAAATCGCGACCCTCCACGCGTGTATGGAAGCGTCCGTCGCCCCCGAACATGTTGTCGACGACAAGAAAAACCAGGTTGGGGTCGAAAACGAAAAGCGATGTGCCACGAAGCGGCTTGGCGGCGACCAGATTCAGGTTGGTCGGCACCACCAGATTGCGGATGAATTCGCTGTATTTCTGCACGCGGATCGGGCCGACCGAAATCTCGGTGGTGCGGTGCATGTAGTTGAACAGGCCGATGCGCAGGTAACGGGCAAATCGCTCATTGACGAGTTCGAGCGTCGGCATGCGCCCGCGGACGATGCGTTCCTGCGTTCCCAGGTTGTACGAACGAACACCGCCTTCACCTTCATCGGTGGCTTCAGGTTCGTCAGTCTCGCCGCTGACGCCCTTGAGTAGAGCGTCAACCTCTTCCTGGGATAGAAAGTCGGTGGCCATATCCCGTTATTGAATAATGAAAGAGGTAAACAACACTTCCTTGACCGGGCCTTCATCCCCCTTGACGCCGGGTTCAAGAATTTCATTCATCTGGTCACGAACTTCGTTGGCCAGGGTTTCCTTGCCTTCTTTCGTGATCAGTTCGGACGCTTTCTTGCCTGACAACAGCATCATCACGTTGTTGCGCAGCTTCGGCGTGTACATCTTGAGCCTGTCACCTACACGCATATCTGCGACTTCGGCGGAAATTATCAGTTGCAGGAATTGGTCGCCCGTCTCCGGAACAAGATTAACCGTAAACGCGTCAAGCGCGACATAGACCGGCGCCACTTCCTTGGCGCCTTTCTTCTTGTCGGACTTGGCAGTTTCGGCAGCAACCTCTCCGTCTTCGCCAACAACCTGCGCGTTATGACTCTTCATCAGGAAGAAGGCAGCAGCGCCACCAATAAGCAGAACCAGCACAAGGGCAGCGGCAATGATAATCATCAGCTTCTTGCTCTTCTTCGGTGGCGCTGCTACTACGACCTCTGCTTCAGGCTTGGCGTCCTTGGCCATCTGCGAAACCTCCCTCTAGTTTTCTAATAATTTACAAGTTTCAAATTGCCAGCCGGATTGTGGCTATCGATCCTGCCACTGAGCCGTCAGGACGCTGGGCAAGGAGATCAAGCAAAAATATCGACCATTCCGTTTCCTTGCTGCGTAGCAAACGCCCTGGCTGGCAGCGAACCAGCCGAACTGGCATCAAGTATAGCGTTATCGGCCCTCCATTGGGATGAACTCCGGTTGCCTTCCCAACTTCCGGCTTGCTGTTTGAATGACTCGGCGCTGACGTTGGTCTGGCCCAGCTCGATGCCGGCACTGGCAAACATTTCGCGCAATCTTGGCAGCGCCGTTTCGATCGCATTGCGAACCTCGGAATTTGCTGAAACAAAGGACACGATGGCGTTGCCCTTATCCAGCTTCAACGATATCTCTATCGGCCCCATTTGCGGCGGGTTGAGGGTGAGTTGGGCGGACTGCTTGTCGTTGGTGGCCATCCACACGACTTTCTGACTGAAATCGCCAGCCCAGTTTTGATCGCGGATTGGCGTTGGTACCGATAGCGCGGCTTCACGACCAACCGGGAGGTTGTTGGCATTGCCGGAGGCGTTGTTGGTGACTGCCGGGATGATGTTCGGCAAGGAGTCGGCGGAAACGTTCTTGACTATCACGGCCTCTGCACTTGCCGCAACAAAGGGAGTGACGGCAAATTTTGCCGGTTTGTCGTCAGCGGCAAGCGTTCCGGCTAGCGTGGGAGTTGACGCAAGTTCGGTCTTGAGCGAATCGGCTTTGCCTTCCAGTTTGAGGCTCTGGCCAACGCTTACCGTTGTTTGCACAGCCGTCAATGAGTCCGAAGCCGTCTTGACGACCTTGCCCGTATCAGGCAGGGATTTGTCCGAATTACGCCCCGGTTCGAGTGCGACGAGTCCCAGCGCGGCAATGAGGGAAGCCGCATCGGCTGGAGCGGCATCGGCTGGAACCGCATCAGTTGCCGGCAAGTCCTTCTGTACGGGGGCGGCGAGAAGGGAGGCCGCATCGGCTGGAGCGGCATCAGTTGCCGGCAAGTCCTTCTGTACGGGGGCGGCGAGAAGGGTTTCCGCAACGGCGGGCGCCAACTGACCGAGCAGCAAGCTGGCGAAGTCCAGACCTGCTGACGCGTTGTCGCTACCGCTGGCGCTGCTGGCCGCTTTATCGGCTACGCTGGCCTGCGGCGGTTTGGGTAGCGTCGAAACAATGGTAACGGACATGATCTTATCCTTGATGGCAAGTGTTGCATTGCTATTAGCAATCTTTGTGCCAGTCAGGTCATTATTGAATCTAGAAAAAGCAGTTCGTCCACGAAATACACCAAAAGCACGAAAAGAATCAAGGAGATAACAAGCTGAAGATCGCCACCCAAAGGGTGAATAGAGAAAATACATCAAGCTGTTGATTTTGTTCGTGTCTTTCGTGATTTTCGTGGATAGACTGAGGTTTTTAGGCTGAATTTTCAGGACTTGTGGATATGCAAGCCACCTGATTACGGGATTACTGCTTCTCCTTGCCGCCCTTGTGCCGTGCAGCAAACTCGTCCTGGGTTTTTTGTTCGCGCTTTAGTTCGAGGGCGTTTTCGCTGACGAAGTGACGTTCGGAAAGCGTATCGAAGGCCTTGAGTTTCGTTCGTTGTTGCTGCCAGTGCGTCTGGCCGGCAGCGGTGTTCTGCACCTGCTGAGCAACCGTCAGACGCTGGCTGTCGATGGCCTCGTCAAGACGGTTGAGAAACTCCTGATAGTTGTGCCATTCGCGCTGAGCCAATCCGTTCTGTGCCGCCTGGCGAAAACGCGTGGCGTATTCGTCACGGTACTGCTGCAACATTTCCAGCTTGCTTGTTGCGTCGCGCTCGGTGGCAATCAGTCGCGCCAGGCGATTCGTTGCATCATCGGCACGAAGTTGCATCAATTCGAGCACGGCCTGGAGAGAGAACGGCTTGGTCATAACCGTACTTAGCGGTGAGCACCGAACAAAGCGTAGAGCTGATTAACGCTGCTATCGAAATCGGCTCGCTCGCTCAAGGCTTGCTGCAGAAAGGCTTCAAAGGCGGGGTAGAGCTTGATGGCCTGATCGAGCAGCGGGTCTGAGCCGGCGGCGTAGGCGCCGACGCTGATCAGGTCACGAGAGCGTTGATAACGCGAGAAAAGTTGCTTGAAGCGACGGATCTGCTCAAAGTGCGTCGGCTTGATCAGATTGACCATGGCGCGCGAGATCGATTGCTCCATGTCGATTGCCGGATAATGCCCGGCATCCGCCAGCGCCCGTGACAGAACCACGTGACCATCGAGAATCGAGCGTGCCGCATCGGCAATCGGATCCTGCTGGTCGTCGCCTTCGGCCAGCACCGTATAGAAACCGGTGATCGAACCACCGCCATCGGCACCGTTGCCGGCGCGTTCGACAAGTTGAGGCAAGCGTGCAAAAACCGAGGGCGGGTAGCCGCGGGTGACCGGCGGCTCGCCGATGGCCAGGGCGATCTCGCGCTGCGCCATGGCGTAGCGGGTCAGCGAATCCATGATCAGCAGGACATGGCGACCCTGATCGCGAAAGTATTCGGCAATCGATGTGGCGTAAGCGGCGCCTTGCAGACGCATCAGCGGGCTGACATCGGCCGGGGCGGCAACGACAACGGATCGGCGCAGGCCTTCCTCGCCGAGAATCTGTTCGATGAACTCCTTGACTTCACGACCGCGCTCGCCGATCAGCCCGACGACAATGACATCGGCCTCGGTGTAGCGGGCCATCATGCCGAGCAGGACGCTCTTGCCGACCCCTGAGCCGGCAAACAACCCCATGCGCTGCCCGCGACCGACTGTCAGCAGCGCGTTGATGGCGCGCACGCCAACGTCCATCGACTGTTCGATCGGCGCGCGCGACATCGGGTTGATAGGTCGGCCTTGAAGCGGGCGCAGGGTGTCTGCCCGGAGGGGGCCGAGTTTGTCCAGCGGCCGACCGGCGCCATCAAGGATACGGCCAAGCAGTGCGTTGCCGACCGGAAGCAGCTTGGCGCGATCGATGGCCCGCCGTCTGGCGGGAGGGGGCTGCCCCATTTTTGGAGGTACGGTCGGCGTCTCCAGAGCAACAACCCTGGCGCCAGGCGACAGGCCGTAGACATCCTCGGACGGCATGAGAAAAAGACGCTCGCCGTTGAAGCCGACCACCTCGGCTTCGATTGGCGAACCGCCAACGGGAAGAATCCGGCACGAACTGCCAAGCGGCAATTTCAGGCCGGTGGCTTCCATGACCAGACCATTGATTCGTGTCAGGTGGCCGCTGGGCAGCAGCGGTGCGGACTGGCTGGCCGCATCGCGGCAGTTGTCGAGAAAGTCGCACCAGCCGGCAATACGCTGGTTTTTAACGACGTCATTCATGGCCAGCAGCGCTTCACGGCTTATCGCTCAGCCACTCCTGGCTGATACCGATGGATTCAATCACGCGGCGCCAGCGCGTCTCCAGGGTGGCGTCGACTTCGCTGGCGCCGAGTTCGACGCGACATCCGCCGGCCGTCAGCGTGGCATCTTCGATAATCCGCCAGTTGTTATGCGCAAGCTGATCGCCAAGATGGGTACGGATCATCGCCACATCGTCGGGGTGGGCAAAAAGTGCCGGATGACCCGTATGCGGGTGGAGCGTGGTGACGGCCTCCCTGACCACCGGGAGCAGCAATTCCGGTTTGACGCGCAGGCTTTGCCGCAACATCTGGTTGGCGATTTCCACGGCGGTGGCCAGCAACTGATCGGCAACGTGCTGATCCAGCTCCCTGAGTGCCTGCTGCAGGTTCGTCATTACGGCATCGATTTTTGCCGCACTGGCGCGCGCCATGGCGCTGCCTTCTTCATAGCCGGCAGCGTAACCCTGCTCGTGTGCTTCGATATGCATACGTTCGATGTCGGCCGCCGTCGGCAAAACAATCGGTGCCTGCTCGCTCGGCTCGGCAACTTCTGCCGGAATGGCATTGCTCGCCGGAGTGGCGACTGATCTGGCGGCACGGGTTGCAGCCTGCTCTGCCTCGTCGAAGGCAGCCACTTCCCAGCGCTGGTAGGCGGTGAGCATCTCCTTGGGAACAAAACCGGTCATGACAAAAAAGTACTCAGAGGCGGCGAATTAAATTGGACAAGCATCCAAGACCGTCATTCCGGCGAAGGCCGGAATCCAGTAAGCACCTCTGATATGCATGAAAACAATCAGATAGACGAACTAGACCCCGGCCTTCGCCGGGGTGACGAGCAATGAGATCAGGCTGAAATGACTTTTTCACAGGCGCTCAGACCATTTCCTCGCCACCCGCGCCGCCTAGCACGATCTGGCCTTCGTCGGCCAGACGGCGGACGATCTTGAGGATTTCCTTCTGTTCGCCTTCGACTTCCGAGAGGCGTACCGGCCCACGCGATTCGAGATCTTCGCGCAACATTTCCGACGCGCGCTGCGACATGTTCTTGAAAATCTTCTCGCGCAACGCCTCGGAAGCGCCTTTCATGGCCAGAATCAGCGAGTCGGACTGGATCTCGCGCAGCAGCAACTGAATGCCGCGATCGTCAAGATCAAGCAGGTTCTCGAAGACGAACATTTCATCGAGAATCTTCTGTGCGAGGTCGGGGTCGTATTCGCGGATCGAATCGACGACCGTGGTTTCATTGGCGGTACCCATGAAATTGAGGATTTCAGCCACCGCACGCACCCCACCCCTGGCTGATTTCTTGATGTTGGCCGAGCCCGAGAGCAGGCGCAGCATCACATCATTCAGCTCCTTCAGCGCCTCGGGCTGGATGCCTTCAAGCGTGGCAATGCGCAAGATCACGTCGTTACGCAAGCGTTCGGTAAAGTAGTTGAGGATTTCACTGGCATGGTCGTTCTCAAGATGAACGAGAATGGTGGCAATGATCTGCGGGTGCTCGTTGCGGATGAGATCGGCGACAGTCGGTGCGTCCATCCACTTGAGGCCTTCAATACCGTTGGTATCGCCGCCCTGCAGGATGCGTGAAATCAGGTTGGCCGCCTTGTCGTCGCCCAGAGCCTTGGTCAGAACCGAGCGGACGTAGGCGTCGGTATCCACGTGCACTGCGGCGGCATCACGGGCCGTTTTATGGAAATCCGCCAGCACTTCTTCCAGCTTGGTTCGTGGCACCGACTTCAGTGCCGCCATCGCATGTCCCAGCTTCTGCACCTCTTTCGGGCCAAGATGCTTGAGCACTTCGGCGGCATAGTCCTCTCCGAGTGCAATGAGCAGAATGGCGCTCCTTTCCACGCCGTCCTCAGCTGGCATTGGCACCCGTCCAGTCCTTGATTATGTTGGCGACAACCTTGGGATCCTGCTGTGCCAGGTCGCGCGCGTGCCCGAGCTTTCTTTCCAGGCTCTCGGCCGCGGAAGGCGGCAGGTTTTCCTCTTCTTCGTCGAGGATATTGACGTTGGTGCCCAGGGATTGTTTCGCCGGCTTCGGCGGCGCTTCAAGCATGGCCTTGCTCAGCGGAATAACGACCTTGAGCATCAGGTAGGCAATGATGGCAGCGATGGCGCCGTATTTGAAGAGCTCCTTGAGCAGCGAGAGAATCTCCGGGTCTTTCCAGAGCGGAATTTCCGAATCACTCCGGTCGATGGCGGTGAATGGCGCGTTGGCCACCGAAACGGTATCGCCGCGCTCCTTGCTGAAACCCAAGGCCTCCCTGACCAGTTCGTTGATCTGCTTGAGCTCGGCATCAGCGAGCGGCTTGACCAAGCCTTTGGCATCCTTGCGGTGATTGACCACGACAGCGGCCGACAGGCGCTTGATCATGCCGACCGATTGCTTGGTGTGACGGATGGTCTTGTCGACCTCGTAATTGATCGTCGAGTCCTTGCGCGTATTGATCGGCTGGGCGACGCTGGCGATCGGCGCCTGGACCCCGGCCGCGTTAAGCTGGCCCGGCAACGGCGGACCGGGGGCAGCCGCAGGTCCGGCGCCCGGCACCGCCGGTTGCGTCAGCGGAGCAGTGGCAGGAACTGGCGGCTGGTTGCTTAGCGCACCCGGAACACCCTGCGCCGACGGGGTGGCACTCGCCGATTCGCTGGTCTGCTGGCTGCGGATGCTGATATCAGGCGGCGTGGTGTTCGGGCGGTGGGTTTCGGCCGTCTGCTCGCTCTGCGAGAAATCGACATCGGCGGCAACCTGGACGCGGACGTTGCCCTGGCCAACGATTGGCGAAAGAATGTCCTCAACCCGCTTGATGGCACTCGCCTCGATTTCCTGGACGTACTTGATCTGCGTCGGATCGAGGCCGGCCTCCATCAGCTTGCTCTTCAGTTGCGAGAGCATCGCCCCGCTCTGGTCGATGAGCGTTACGCCGGAGACGGCCAGATTCGGCACGCTGGCGGCAACAAGATTCTGGATACCGGCGATCTGGGAGGGTTCCAGCAGGCGTCCGGGGTAAAGGTTGATCAATACCGACGCCGAAGGCTTCAATTCCTCGCGCACGAAAACGGTCGGCTTGGGAATTGCCAGATGCACACGGGCGGCCTGGACAGCACCAATCGACTGAATCGTACGTGCCAATTCGCCCTCGAGGCCGCGCTGGTAATTGACCTGTTCGGCAAACTGGCTGATGCCGAACTTCTGGTTCTCCATCAGCTCGAAACCGACGCCGCCACCCTTCGGCAGGCCTTGCGTGGCCAGGCGCAGGCGAACTTCATGCACCCGTCCGCCGGGGATCAGGATGGCCCCCCCGCTAGGGCTGAAGCTGTAAGGAACGTTCAGTTGTTCAAGCGCGGCGATGATGGCGCCGCCATCACGTTCAGAGATATTGGAGAAAAGCACACGGTAATCCGCTTGCTTGAGCCAGGTACTGCTGGCCACGACCAGCGCGATGACGGCAGCGATCGAAACCATCAGCAGAACTTTTTGCTGGTTGCTCAAGCGCGTCAAGGCGAAGCGCAGGCGATCAGTCAGATTTTCTGTGCCTGCTGTAGTCTCTGTGTTGGTTCCTGTTGCCGCCATGCTTGCGATAATGAGTTAACTCTGCGATTAATCAAGCAAAAAGCGAAAAGTACTAAAAATTATTCTACTATTGTAGCTGTTAACGGCATGGGATTTTCCAACGAATGAGTGAAGCGGCGCAAATACCGGCTCCGGAAATGAAGGCGCAGGAATTGCAGCGCGCTTTTGACGTATTCAATCAGGTTTCGCTCGAACTCACCCAGGCTTACGAGGGACTGCAAGGTCGCGTCGAATCGCTGACCGCTGAGCTGGCCGTCGCCAACGGCGAGTTGCGACGGCAATTTCAGGAGAAGGAAGCGCTTTCCGAACGTCTTTCCCTGCTGCTCAATGCCTTGCCGGCCGGCGTCGTGGTTCTCGACAGCACAGCGGCGGTCAGTGAAGCCAATCCCGTCGCCCGGCAGATGTTTGGCGCAACAGTCATCGACAGCGACTGGCCGACGCTGGCCAGGAACAAACTCGCGGCAACCGACGCACCGGACGAGTGGCAGCTTCAAGCGCGACGCGTTTCAATCGCCGAAAGCCCGCTTGATTCAGCGGGCGGTCGCCTGCTGCTGATTCACGACATTACCGCCGCCTGCGAACTCAAGGCCAACGTCGAGCGCAACCAGCGCCTGGCGGCCATGGGCGAGATGGCCGCCTCACTGGCACACCAGTTGCGAACGCCACTGGCGACAGCTTTGCTCTACAGCTCCAACCTGACCCAGCCGGACCTCTCCGATGCCGCACGTACGCGCTTTGCCGGCAAGGCGACCGAACAATTGAAACGCCTCGAGCGGCTGATTCAGGACGTTCTGCTTTTCGCGCGCGGCGAAAGCATCGGTCGTGACATCATTCCGGCCGCTGCGCTGATCGCCGATGCCGCACAGATGCTGGAGCCCTTGTGCCGGGAAAAAGGAGTCAGTTTCCGTGTCACCTCCGAGGTGGGCGACTCGATGATCATCGGCAGTCGCAAAGCGCTCGGTGGTGCGCTGCTGAACTTGCTGGAAAACGCATTGCAGGCCTGCGAGGGGCGCATTGAAAGCCAGCGTGAGGTAAGGTTAAGCGCTATCATCGCCGGGCGGCAGATCAGGGTCAGCGTGCGCGATAGCGGTGGCGGCATCGCGCCGGAAGCGCAGGCAAGGATTTTCGAGCCCTTCTTTACGACTCGGAGCCAGGGAACAGGGCTCGGTCTGGCGATTGCGCTCGGTGTCGTGCGTGCTCATGGCGGCAGCATTGAAGTCAGTTCAATGCCGGGTGAGGGGTCGGAATTCATCATGTTGCTGCCCGCCGGGGCGGCGAACGAACAAATAACCTTGGAAAAAGCAGTTGACCACGGCGAACACGGCGAACAGCGCGAAGCTGCGCCGTAGCAAATACCCTCGGGGTGCTCCCTGAAGAGGGACAACGTAACAAAATAATGACTTGAAATGTTTTCATGGATCACCCTTTGGGTGAGCCATGAAATCCTGAAATGCTGAGGTTTTTCGCTGTGCCCGCCGTGACGCCGTGTCGCCGTGGTTTGAACTGCGGTTTTTAGGATAACAGAACAATGATGGCTCAGGGATTGCCGATACTGGTTGTCGAAGACGACCCCCATTTGCGCGAAGCGGTGTGCGACACGCTTGAACTTGCCGGGCTGGCCGTCGTTTCCGCGCCGGGCGGCGAGGAAGCGCTCAAGCTGCTTGAAGCGCAGTCCGTGGCGCTGGTCGTCAGCGATGTGCGCATGATGCCGATGGATGGCATCGCGCTGCTCAAGGAAATTCGCAGCCGTTTCCCGCATCTCCCGGTGGTCCTGATGACCGCTTATGCCGAAGTCGATCGGGCGGTCGAAGCCATGCGCTCCGGCGCCTGTGATTTCCTGCTCAAGCCTTTCGAACCCAAGGCGCTGCTCGAACACGTGGCGCGCTATCGACTGCCGGAAGCCATGGATGATGACCGCGTCGTCGCCAACGACCCGGTCACCCGCAATCTGTTTGCCTTGGCGACACGCGTGGCGCAGACCGACACCACGGTCTTGCTGACCGGTGAAAGCGGTGTCGGCAAGGAAATCGTCGCCAGATACATCCACAACCACTCGGCGCGGCGTTCGGGGCCCTTTGTCGCCATCAACTGTGCCGCCATTCCCGACAGCCTGCTTGAGTCGACGCTTTTCGGCTACGAGAAAGGCGCCTTTACCGGCGCCCAGCAGGCCCAGGCCGGAAAATTCGAGCAGGCGCAAAACGGAACGCTGTTGCTCGACGAAGTGACCGAGATGCCGCTGGGGCTGCAAGCCAAGCTGTTGCGCGTGCTTCAGGAGCGCGAGGTCGAGCGGGTTGGCGGCAAGAAGCCGGTCGCGCTCAACATTCGTATCATCGCCACGTCCAACAGAGACATTGCCGATGCCGTGGCCAAGGGGGTTTTCCGGGAAGACGTCTATTACCGGCTCAACGTGTTTCCCTTGCTGATACCTGCGTTGCGTCAGCGCCGCGAAGATATTGTCCCGCTGGCGCAGCATTTTCTGGCCGAGCACGGCGGTCGTTCCGGGCGCACCGGCTTGCGGCTGGCACCCTCCTCCGAGGACGCCCTGCGCAGTCATTCGTGGCCCGGAAACGTGCGGGAACTGGAAAACGTCATGCAGCGTGCGGTGATTTTTGCTGCCGGAGAAGTCGTTGCAGTCGACGAACTGCACCTGACGGCATCGCTGCCGTTGCCTGCGCCCCCGTCCCGAGGAACAAGCCCTGACGCCCCTTGCCAGGCATCCTCCGGGCTGCCGCCAGACGGGCAGAAGACCGACACCATGAGGGATTTCGAGCGTGAGCGTATTCTGGAGACGCTGGCCGCGATGGGCGGGTCGCGGCAACGCACTTGCGAACGCCTGGGAATTCCGGAACGAACCTTGCGTTACAAACTCCAACAATACCGGGACGCGGGGTTTTACAAAAAGTGAGCGGGGCTAATAATCCTGACAAAGGCAGTTGACCACAGCGAACACGGCGAACACAACGGAAAAACAATGGCTTGCAATATTTTCATGATTCACCCTTTGGATGAACCATGAAATCCTGAAATACTGAGCACCCCAAGAGTATTTGCTTCGCAGCAGCTTTTCGCTGTGCCCGCCGTGTCGCCGTGGTTTGAACTGAGGTTTTTAGGATAATCTGGCGCGATTTTTGCAATGGATAGTTTGACAAATGTTTGGAGAAGCACATGGACACTCAAGGTATTGATCAGATGTTAAGCGTATTGCGGGCAACGGCGGCGCAGGCCGGGGGCCGTGTCGCCGAGGCGCAGAGCACGCCGGCGGGTGGCGCCGACTTCGCCCAGATACTGCAGAATTCGATTGCCCAGGTTAATCAGACGCAGCAACAGGCAGAAGGCATGGCGGCAAATTTTGCCGCCGGCGACGGCAACGCCAATCTGCATGAAGTCATGATTTCCCTGCAGAAGGCCAGTATTTCGTTCCAGGAAATGGTGCAAGTGCGCAACAAGCTCGTTACGGCCTATCAAGACATGATGAACATGTCGGTTTAGAACGAAAAAAAGCCTGAACACCCACCGCAGAGGCGCAGAGCCGCAGAGATAACGCAAAGGAAATCCCATGTTTTTAAAGGTTTTCTCTGCGCAACCTCTGCGGCTTTGCGCCTCTGCGGTGGATTTTTGATACTTTCACAACCGCTCAGGCCAGACCGCTCAGTCGCGCCTTGCGTTCGCGCTCGACGCGGGTGATGTAACGCTGAACCATGTTCAGCCGGGCAGGCGGCAAGCTCACATATTCGCAACCGACACGAACAAAGCGCGCCCCGCTGCGGGTGGTGACGTCAAACAGGTTGCGCACGCACAGTGTCGTGACCAGCAAACCCTCATCGGGCAGCATCATCTTGCAGTCAGCCAGCGTGTCGCCCCGCTGGAAAAGCCTGGCCTGGTCGGGCGTTGCCGTCAGGCCGACGCCGCCGCCGCTGACATCGAGCAAGGGCAGTGCGACCAGCAGCGCGCTACCGTCTTCACGGTAGAGCGTGGTGTTCAGCGTCACCGGGTTGGCGATCGGGGTTGACAGGCGAAAATACTCGCGACGCTGCAGGCGCAGCAAGGTTTCAGGCACCTTGCCGAGAAATGCGGCGCGCCCGTCATTTTGGGTTGGCAACAGCTTGTTCAGGCTGAACTGGACCTTCACCTTGTCGATGATCGTCGTGAAAATAAGCTTTTTGGCCAGCAACGCCCTGGCGTTCATCTCCTCATTGCTGCCGACGTCGAGGATGAACTCGCGATTGTCGGCGCTCAGGGTGATCATCGAAGTGAGCAGGAAAGAACGGCCCTGGTCGAAATGAACCGTGATCATCGCCCCCCTTTGAATCATGGTGCGCAGTACAGCGAGAATTTCCGACTTCGAGTACAGCAAAAATTGGCTGTACTGGTCGGATTGCTCTAGCTCGAATTGCGGCAGCGAGTGTTCCGGGCCTGCCTGAGTTTCGTTTTCATCCATATTATTTCCAGAGATCGGGCGCGGCAACAAGTTTAAAGCAAATTAGCATCAGGCGTACCCCCTCACCCCGTCATTCCGGGCTTGACCCGGAATCTAGTGGTGCACCTCTGGATTCCGGGTCAAGCCCGGAATGACGGGGTTCAGTCAGACAGGGCTCTGAGCAATTTATCCGGAACGATCGGCTTGAACAGCGCCGGAATTCCGCAGCGATGCGTCATTTCGATGAATTCTGATGAGGTGTCGCCGGTGACCAATACGCCGGGCGCCTTGCTGCGGGCGCGGATACACTTCAGGAAATCGATGCCGTTGAGTTTTCCCGGCAGCCGGAAATCAGAAATGTAGTAATCCCCGGCATAGATGTTCGTGGTATCGGCCAGCGCACTTTCTGCCGAGGAATAGGCGAGGACTTCACCGCCTATCGATTGCAGCCATGAACACATTCCGTCGGCTGCCTGTAAATCGTCGTCGACAACAATGAAGCGTTTGCCGGCAAAAAGCGTCAGATCAACCGGCTTGTTCGCGGCGGACACGCCGTGAATTGGCGGAACCATCCTGGTGGTCGGCGCGAGGATCTCGAAAACGGTGCCGCGACCGGGGCGGGAATGGCAACGGATGGTGAGTTTGAGCAGGACCAGCGTGCGCTTGACAATCGCCAGCCCGAGGCCGAGTCCTTTGGTACGGTCGCGATGCGGATTGCCGATCTGGTAGAACTCGTCGAAGATCCTTGCCTGCTCGCTTTCGCTGATGCCGATGCCGGTGTCCCAGATCTGGATGCTGACGGATTTTTTATCTTCTCCCCTCAGACGCGCGGAAAACAGCAGCCCGCCGTGATCGGTGTAAGTGATGGCGTTCGCCATCAGGTTGCGCAGTGCCACCGTAAGCAGTTGCTGGTCGGTGTCCAGGGCAATTTCGCGGTGCGGGCAGAAAAGTTTGAAACGCAGATTCTTGTCGAGAGCGAGCGGACTCAGTTCAAGCGTGAGGGTTTCCATCAGCCGGTTCAGCGAGAACGGCTGGCATAAGGGAGTGATTGCCCCGGCATCGAGCTTTGAAACATCGAGCAGCGCGTTGAGCAGACCGCGCAAGGCCTCGACGGAAGCGTCCAGATGGCCGACGATGGTATTCTGGGTTTCCTTCAGGCCACTGCGCTTCAGTGCGCCGAGGAACAGCGTGATGGCCTGGATCGGTTGCCGCAGGTCGTGACTCGCCGAAGCCAGAAAGCGCGTCTTGGCACGTTCCTTTACGACCAGTTGGCGCGTGCGTTCTTCAACCAGCGCTTCAAGGTGGGCCTGGTTCAATATCAATTGACGCACGCGCCAGTTATAGATGAATACGGCCAGCAGCAGCACGATGATCAGCAGCGTGATGCGGAACGGCGCGGAATTCCAGTAGGGCGGCGTGATGGTGATCGGCAGGCTGAGTTCGCTCTCGCCCCACACCCCGTTATTGCTGGCGGCCTTGACGCGGAAGACATACTCGCCCGGATCGAGGTTGGTATAGGTGGCCACCCGCTGAACGGCCGAGCTTTCCACCCAGTCCTGGTCGAAGCCGTCAAGGCGGTAGGCGAAGCGATTGTGCGAGGGATCGGCATAGTGCAGGGCCGAGAATTCCAGCGAAAAGACCGAGGCCTTCCACGAAAGCCGAAGATGCTGCGGCTCGGTCACCGAGCCTTCAAGCTTGATGTCGGACGATGCCGGCCGGTTGAGCAGCGACTGGTTGAAGACGCTGATGTCGGTGATCGCCACTTGCGGCGGGTTGATATTCTGTTGAATCGCCAGCGGTTTGACCACGGTAAACCCTTGCGTGCTGCCGAAATACAGTGATCCATCCTGACTGCGGAAGCCCGCGCCTTCAATCGGCGTGCTCTTTGCCGTTTCTTCGGCGTTCGCGTAACTCACCGCTTCTCCGGTTTTCGGATCGAGTCTCGACAATCCCGTCAACGTGCTGGACCAGATGTTGTTGGCTTTATCCGCCTGCACCGACGAAATATTATTGGCTGTCATGTAGCGCTTGAAGCTGATCCTTCCGTCGGCCGCCCGGATGGCGCGATTCAGGCCAGCCGCCGTGCCCAGCCAGATATTCCCCTGCCCGTCTTCGTGAATGCTGGTGATGATGTCACTGCTCAGGCTGGCTTTACCCTCGGGGTTGTGACGGTAATGACGGAAGTGGCTGCCCCCCTTTTCAAGAATGGCCAGCCCGCGCGCGCCGGCTTCCTGCCCTCCGCCAACCCACAGATTGCCGCCACGGTCTTCGACAAGGCATGAATTCGAACCGGGACCGAGGCTGTCAGGGGACGCGGAGTCATGGCTGTAATATTCGGCGGCACCACTGCTGGTCGAGTAGCGGATGACGCCGCCGCCGGTGGCCAGCCAGAGCACCCCATTCCTTCCGGGGGCGATCCGGTTGATCGAATTGTTTCCCGGGCCGGCAAAATATTTTGTCTGCAGGCTGCCGCTATCCGGGTCGAGCCGACCCAGCCCGTCACTGGTGGCAATCCAGAGTGCGCCGCCCGGTTGCTGATAGAGATGAGAAATGGCGTTGCTGCTTAGCCCGCCGGCTTGCCCGGGCTTATGGCGGAGGCTGCGCAGCAGCTTGCGCTCGGCCAGATTGACCAGCGCCAGGCCTCCCGTACCACCCAGCCAGAGATTGCCTCGCCCATCTTCGGCGAAGCTGAAGACGATGTTCCACGCCTTGAAGTTCTCTGGAGCGAGCAGGTCCGGCATGACCCGCTCGATACCGCTGCTGACCAGATCACTGCGGCTGACGCCGCCACCGTGCGTGCCAACCCACAGCGTCTGCGTGCGATCAACGAGCAGCGCACTGACGGCGTTGGCCGGCAGGCTGTGCGCATCGTCGATCCGATGGGTGTAATCCAGAAACCGCCGCTGCGTCTCATCCCAGCGCAGCAGACCCGCTTCCAGCGTGCCGATCCAGATGTTTCCCTCGCCATCCTCGCCAATGCTGAATACGCGGAATCCACCGACGCCCGGTGGCGACGGAAGACGCGCAAGGCTTGCCCAGGGCGTCCCGCCATGCCAAAGAAGTACGCCGTTATCGGTGCCAATCCATAGTCGCTGCCGGCTATCGACATGCAGAGCGCGGGGATTGCTCGGGCTTTTCAGTGGAAGTTTTGCGTTATCCAGCGCATAACGCTGAAACTGCTCACTCCCCTTGGCCAGGTAAGCCAGGCCACTAGGCCAGGTGCCCACCCACAGGCCGCCCTTGGCGTCGCGCGCCAGAGCAGCAACGTTATCGCCGGGCAGGCTGTCGGCCCGTTCCGGATCATTCCGATAGCTGGCGAATCGCCCGCTTTCCGGGTCGAAGTGCAGCAAGCCCCCGCGCGTAGCGAGCCACAGGCCATCCTGTCCGTCGCCAACGAGGCCCCTGGTCAACAGGTTCTGCTGGTCCCCGTCCGCTGCCGGCCGCGGTGAAAAGCGGGTGAAGCGGCCTGTCCTGGCCTCAAAGCGGGCAATGCCGTTGCGGCTACCGATCCATATCCGGCCGTGCTTGTCCTCGAACAAGGCCGAGATCTTGTCATCCGGCAGGCTGTCCGCGATCGACTTATCGTGCTGATAATGCAGCGAGCGATAGCCGTCGTGACGGTAAAGCCCGGTGTTGGTTCCCACCCAGATAAAGCCCTGCCGGTCCTGCAGAAAGGCCAGCGAGGCTTCTGCATTGAGGCTGGCAACCGGTTCGAAGTGCAGCGGCGGCGGGTTGGCCGCCTGTGCCTCGCCGCCCGCGTGCAGCAGGCCGCAGATGACCGCCAGGCCGGCGCACAGCAGCCGCAGGCGCCGGCGAACGTTCAATGACGGCGCAAGCGTCAGCCCTGGCCATTGGCGCGCCATCGCGCTAGCGCCAAGTCCCCACACGGCAAGGCGGCAGCCGCGCATGGCCTCAGAGATCCAAGGCAATCGTCACGGCACAGTTAACGCCGCGAACAGCAACGATCTGGCAGCGCTTTGCCGGTCGGCCCATCATGTTGCTCTCCCAAGGCGTTCCTGATCGGAAGCCTGTTTTTTTGTGTTGTCCGGCAATCGGGCCGCTGCGACGGCCCTATGACGAAAAACCTATACTACCTGCTTTTCGTGGGCAGGTTTGACTTGCCTGGCTTTGCCGGGATATCAGCCAGGAAGGGCATCGCTATTGAAGTGCCGACCGAACAGATCCCCGGCAGGAGCCAGTCGCCAACCGGCGCGGAGCGGGAAAAAACAGCTCCCCTCCCCCAAGGCCCTGATTCCGGGCATTTTCAATGCCGGTGCCATGGAAGCCAATGTTCATGCGGATCTCGCAGCATGCCATGCCCGGACCGCCGATTGACGGGCTTCGCAGCCGATGCGCCTACATACGTGTAAGCGAATCCCTACGCAACGCGGAAAATTCCTGACAACAAAAAGCGGCATTCCCCGACATACTTTCTTTTTCGACCGGTGCAGAATAAGCATGGGCCAATAGCCTCACGGCCTGCTCCGCATTGATCCTTAAAACCGCAGTTGACCGCGACTAATTGACAGCAAAGGCATGTTTGACGCGTGTTTAGCCCTCACCCCAACCCTCTCCCGCAGGGCGAGGGAGTTTACACCCTTCTCCCCGCGGGAGAAGGGCCGGGGATGAGGGCTTGCGACATTGGCATCACATCCAACTGCGGTTTTAAGGTTGATTCGCGCGGGATAAACGAAGTTGTTGCCCTGAAACAGCACTTCAGACGGCGGACAATCCGCAGGGACTTGAAAATCTTTCAGTGGCGTGCGGCCGGGCCATCGACGGGTGGACCATGAAGCGAAGGAAGAGCAGCATATTTCACCGGAGTCCGGTTAGTCATGAACGACTTGAATGATTCGCTGCGCCAGCCACTGACGCGCCGTTTCCTGGACAAACCGGGATCGACGGCGCTGACGATTGCCGTTCTCTTTCTGGCGTTGATCGCCTATCAGATTCATGCTTCGTACCTGACGGCAAAAGAAAGTGCAGCAACTCAAGCGAAGAATTTGAGCCTGGCACTCGAAGCGAAGCTGAATACTGACTTTGAAGCGGCTGAACGTAACGTCTCGGAACTGGCCAGCAAAATCGATGCGGAGGCGATGCAGCCGGAAATGGTCGGTCGTCATGGCCCGCAAATTACGCACCAGCTAAAAAACCAGGTCCGGGATATTTCATCGGCGTCGGCCTTGCGCGTCTTCGATGCCAACGGCGACCGGCTCTACAGCAGCATTGACGGCGAGACGGCGACCAACATCGCAGACCGGGCATTTTTTCAGCAGCTGAAGGCTGACCCCGGCAGCCCCGTCATTTTTACCGAGGTGGCCATTGGCCGGTTCACCAAGCGCGCATCGATGTATGTGGTCAAGCCGATTCGCGACCAGGCTGGCGCTTTCCTTGGCCTGGCCGTTGCCGCGCTTGATCTGGGCAACCTCCAGGAACAATTCAGCCGCATCGAACTGGGCAAAAAGGGCGCGGTGGAATTGCGCCGGATCGATAACGGCGCGCTGGTTGTGCGCCACCCCGGCCTGGTCGAGGTCGATAACGCCGCGGCGCCGAATATTCCTGTCCGTTTGGCGATCCTCAAGGACGGTCCGCAGGGGGCCGGCGAAATTGAATCGACCGCCGACGGAGTCCGGCGCATCTACGGCTATCACACGATTGGCAAGTTCCCCTTCTTCATCGCGGCGGGCATCGCGGAAAACGACTACCTGGCCGAATGGCGCAGGAATTCCGCCCTTTCCCTGATCAGCGCCCTGTTATTGCTCGCCCTCACCGCCGTTGCCGAGTCGCGGCGACATCGGGCAGAAATCAGCTTGCGCGAAAGCGATGAATTCAAGAACGCCGTGCTCAACTCGATGAACGCGCAAATCGCCGTGCTTGACAGCGACGGCGTTATCGTGGCGGTCAACAAGGCCTGGCGGCGCTTCGCCCGGATCAACGGCACCGAGCCCGGACGACCGGCCAGGCACACAGGGATCGGGGTAAATTATCTCGAAATCTGCCGTTCCAGCACCGGCGACGCTGGTGAAGAAGCATGCAATGCCCTCGGCGGCATAGTTCAGGTGCTCGATGGCCGTGCACCGGCCTTCAGTCTCGAATACCCCTGCCATTCCGGCACCGAGCAGCGCTGGTTCACCCTGTCGGCGACACCGCTGGGCGTGAAAGCCCGTGGCGCGGTTATCGCCCATACCAACATCACCGTGCGCAAGCAGGCCGAACTGCAATTCCTGCGCGCCAACAGCGAACTGGAGAAGCAGAGCCTGCTGGTGGCCCGCAGCAACGCCGAATTGCTGCGCTTTGCCGAAATCAACGCCCACCATTTGCAGGAGCCGGCCCGCCGCCTGGCCAACTATGCCGAGCGCCTGACCCAGCAACTGGACTGGCGGATCGAGGATGGCGAAGCCCGGCAATCGCTCGAATTCATTGGCCAGCAGGCGCGTCGCCAGCTCAACCTGCTGCGCGATATCGACGGCTTTCTGATGGCCAATCAACCGCGCGGGAAGATCGGGAAAATGGATGCCGGCGAGGCCGTGCACCAGGTTCTTGAATGGCTGTCAGCGCGCATCGCCGAAACCGGCGCCACCGTCACCGTCGGCGACCTGCCGCCGGCCTGGATCGACGCCCTGCGCCTGGCCGAACTGTTCGAGGTGGCGCTGGAAAATGCACTGCAATACGGGGCCGCAGCCAGGCGGCCGGATGACCGGGATGGTGAGGATGGCAAGGCCTCGGCCGCGCTGCGGATCACCATCAACGGCGAGCGCGTGGGCGCCATCGTTCGCTACCGGATCAGCGATAACGGCCCCGGCATCGAGGAGGAATACCGCGAACGGGTGTTTCGCGTCTTCGAGCGCCTCGCTTCGGGCCGCGAGGCCAGCACCAGCACCAGCACCGGCGTCGGGCTGGCTCTCCTGAGGCGCATTGCCGAGAGCCGTGGCGGCTGCGCCTGGATCGAGGAAACGCCAGGCGGCGGCTGCAGCGTCCTGTTTGACTTGCCGGCGGAGGAAGAGGCATGAATTGCACGGAGAAATCGCAATGAGCCTGCTGACCATGAACACCAGCCTGATTCTCGGCCACGACCGGATCGACACTGACCATCAGAAGCTTTTCGACCTGATCGAGCAACTGGCGAGCGCCATGAATACCGGCAAGGACAAGAGAGCCTGTGTCAGGGTGTGCAGCGAACTGCTCGGCTACACGCGGACTCACTTCGCCATGGAAGAGGCATTGATGAGCCACCATGGCTACGCCCAGGCCGCCGCGCACCAGGCCGAACACGACAAGTTCGTCGCCCGCCTCGACGGCTTCAGGCAAATGCTCGACGCCGGCTCGGTCGTGCTCAGCATCGAAATCCTGACCTTCCTGCTCGACTGGCTGCGATCGCATATACTGCTCACCGACAAGGCGCTGGTCGCCACCCTCCCCCGCCTTGCCGACGACCCGGCACCCATGCAACACGCGTTCGCGAACGAGTCCAGTTGGGCGCTGGGCAACAGGGTCAACGTGAAGGTCTGAAAACTCATGCAAGCAAACACTGCCGCACTTTACAACGAGCAAACCCCGAGGCACACCAATGGCTGACCCGACGACACGATTTCTGGTGGTTGACGACTTCTCGACCATGCGCCGCATCATCCGCAACCTGCTCAAGGAACTCGGATTCGCGCAGGTCGACGAGGCCGAGGACGGAGCCATCGCCCTGCAGAAACTGCTCAAGGGCGATTTCCAGTTCGTCGTCACCGACTGGAACATGCCCAACATGGACGGACTGCAACTGCTGAAAGCCATCCGCGCCGCGCCTGCGCTGCGCCACCTGCCGGTGCTGATGGTCACCGCCGAAGCCAAGAAGGAAAACATCATCATGGCCGCGCAGGCGGGGGCCAGCGGCTACGTCGTCAAGCCCTTCACCGGCGCCACA
The DNA here is from genome assembly GCF_049316945.1 of Propionivibrio sp. Lineage (GTDB taxonomy): Bacteria > Pseudomonadota > Gammaproteobacteria > Burkholderiales > Rhodocyclaceae > Propionivibrio. The sequence continues at coordinate 67,014 of NZ_JBMOJE010000013.1, forward strand.
CTGGGCGAAAAACTGCAAAAAATCTTCGACAAAATCAACCCTTCAGGGAGCGCATGACCATGAACCAGCAAGACAACACTATCCAGATCCCGGGCACGGTGGCCGAGGACCACAGCCAGCGCACCTTCCAGCGCATCGGCCAGATCATGCGCCAACTCAACGATGCGCTGCATGAACTGGGCTACGACAAGCTGATCGAAAAGACGTTGCATGCCATTCCCGACACCCGCGACCGCCTGGCCTACATCGCCAGCCTCACCGAGCAGGCCGCCTGCCGCGTGCTCAACGCCACCGACGTGGCCATTCCCCTCCAGGACAAGCTGCAAGCGAGCGCCAAATCGCTCAGCCGGCGCTGGACCGAACTCGACGGCAACTGCCTGTCGCCGGCCCAGGCCAGGGCACTGACCCGCGACACGCGCGCCTTTCTCGACCAGCAGGTGCCGCAAGACACCACCGCCACCACCGCCCAGCTCATGGAAATATTGATGGCGCAGGACTTCCAGGACCTCACCGGGCAGGTCATAAAAAAGATCGTCATCCTGGCCCAGAACCTCGAAAGCCAGTTGATGGAAGTCCTGGTCGAACTGATTCCCGACAGCCGGCGCAAGGACGAAGCGAACAACCTGCTCAACGGCCCGCTGCTCAATACGGCCTCCAGCGGCGAGGCGGCCGCCAGCAAGGGCGAGGTCGACGACCTGCTCAACAGCCTCGGCTTCTGAAGCACCGAGAACACCACCGCTGGAAGGCGCGCCAAATGGCGTTCTACAACGCTTGTGGCTGGAGAGCCAATGAATAGGCGGCGCTTCAGGCATATGCCATTGCTGGAAGTAGCACCGCTACTGGCTCTGCACCCCAAGGGTATTTCCTGCGGGGCACATTCCCTTTGGTCAGATTCCGGCTTTCGCCGGAATGACGGTAATTTAACGTGACATTAATCTAACCATCCGCCGTCATACCGGCGAAGGCCGGTATCCAGTGCAGAAGTATCAGACGATCTCGTCGTATAAATCTCGCCACTGCGGATTCACGGATTCGATAGGCGCAAATTTCCAGGAACGGCACCATTCCTTGATCGCTTTTTCACGCTACCAAGGAAACTGGATTCCGGCTTTCGCCGGAATGACGGTAATTTAACGTGACATTAATCCAACCATCCGCCGTCATACCGGCGAAGGCCGGTATCCAGTGCAGAAGTATCAGACG
>NZ_JBMOJE010000014.1:0-67964 GCF_049316945.1 Propionivibrio sp.
GCATAAAGGCAAAAAAAAGGAAAATATTCAGAAAAATCAACAAATAAGCAAGCCAAAGCGTGAGGATTTAGGATTTGAACTCGCTCTTGCCAGCCAGTGAAGCCCCTCGGTGCCTCGCCACTGGGTGTCTAAATCAATTTTTTCACAAGCTCTCATGCGGTTGACTTTTTGAAATCGATTGATCTGGAAACCCGCAAGCAGTTGCGTGAGTATACAATTATTGTCAGCTGCATGCTGCCTTGGTTCACGCGAGATTTTCGCTGGGTGACTGGTCCATTCGTTGATTCCACCGACGATGTCAATGCCGATGTGTTAATGAAACAACTAGGAGGCTGGCGGACTTGATTTGTAACTTATTGATTCATAACGATATTCCGATTTTTTTGCAAAATGACAATATCGTTTAAAATCAGAAGGTTATGTGTTTACAGACATTCCGGACAAAAATTTTATTTGCTATGTAACCTTATGATTTATATGGAATTCGTCGATTATTGGACAATCGCTAATCGTTTTTGCACAAACCGAGAACATAACATGTTGTTTTATAAAGAAGTAATTTATAAGACTCCATTCTTTTGACTGAAATTTGTCCAAAATTTTCACCCGTTTTAGGGGTAAATCCGGGAGGTCTGTTTAAGTCCGACAGCCTCCTAGGGGAGAACTTCTATGACTTCCGATGATTCGCGTCAACATTTCGGTGTAACAGATGGGGTCGACTGTGCCGACTACTGGTTGCAGCTTGCTTTGAACGACCAAAGAGTTCGAGCTGCACTAGTATTTGCATACGAAAGGAAGCTGAATCTGGTGGCTTCTGTGAGATTGCTGCACAGCTTGCTTTCACATGGGCAACCGTTCAATTGGGGGATGTTGGGGCACCCATCGGCCGGTAAGGTGATAGAAATGGGGCGCGCGATGGCGTCTCTTGCAGATCGATTGGAGTCTGGCACCCCGGTCGAGATGGCCGAAAGCGCTTCGCAGGCTACAGCCTCCAACCTCTTGTCGGTAGCCCTGTTCTACGGAGCCTTTCCATATTCACTGGAAGATGGCATCCGACTTCTTGGCAAAGATGAGGTGGTTGCTCGTCTGCGTGTGTTCGCACAGTCAGCATATAACTCTTCCTTGGTCGGCTGAGTCCTGTCGGTTTAGAATCTAAACGATTTTGCCAAATTTAGAATTGCTGATTTGAACCATGCCAGAAATAGGATATAGTTCACGCAGGTTCCGTCAATAAAAAGGCGGGAACAGTAGAGATCATTTTTTTACAGGAGTAACTATGAATACGGAAGTGCAGAATGTGACATCTGAAAAGAGCGAAGAGGCCAGCAAGATTATCCGCAATTATGCTTTAGGTTCGATCGTTCCGAGTCTTATTCCAGTGCCGCTGGTAGACCTTGCGATTGTGACTGGTGTGCAACTGAAAATGTTGCATAGTCTGGCCAATCTGTACGGTGTCCCATTCAAGGAAGAACTGGGGCGTTCCGCGATTACCGCTTTGATTGGTGGTACAGCGGCGTTATCAATGTCCCGTGTCGTGTCGAGTGCGATCAAGACCGTTCCTGGAATCGGTTCTTTGGTTGGCGCTTTCAGTATGCCCGTAATCAACGGCGGTTCAACCTATGCCATCGGTAAGGTATTCATGATGCATTTCGAATCGGGCGGTACGATGTTGTCGTTCGAACCTGAGAAAGTTCGTGAGTATTTCAAGAAAGAGTTTGAAGCAGGTAAGGCCGTGGTTGCATCTGCGCAGGCTTCGGGTGAAGTCGGTAAGGACGGGACTGTCAAGTCAAAGTAGTTCACATGTCCGAGACGGCGTGACGCGATGTCAGGCCCGCCTCGGGTTCGCGCGGTTTTCTCTCATAATGATCTGAGGTTTGTTGTGCTGGTCGTTGGTATTGGCGGTTACTAACAGAAGCGACTGGTTCAGGTTGTGAAGGTGCGATCTGATTTTTCTGGCGTCGGTGTCATTTTTTTTCGGTATGACGTATTTGCTGCTGCTTGCTTCTCTGTTTGTTGCAGGTGGCAAGGTGATTGGGTTTTTATGAACAAAGCGTCGTTTCCGGCGAAACGCCTCCTTGAATTCATCAACGAGGAAGCAAGCTATCCCCGTGCACGTTTGATGGCGTTTGCAGTCCTTTCTGGAATTGCCAATGGTGTGTTGCTGGCTATCATCAACCACGGAGTAGGGCTGGTCGGTGAGTTTTCCGCCAGCGGTGATATACAGGTTTTCTACTTGTCGCTGTTTGTGGTGGGTTTGGGTCTGTTTGTTTACACCAAAAAGTACGCGCTCGATCATGCTGCTATGCTGGTCGAAGAAGTTTTGCGTAGGGTGCGTATGCGCATCGCGGACAAGATCCGTCATGCCGAGCTGACTTTCATCGAGAGTGCCGGTTATGCCGATATTTTCAACTGTCTATCGCAGGATACGATACAGATTTCGCAGAGTTCTTCGGTGATTTTTGCCGCCATCCAGTCAGGCATCATGGTTGTCTTTGCGATGATCTACATTGCTTGGCTCACGCCGCAAGGATTTGTTTTGACGGTTTGTGCATTATTACTGGGTGGATGGGTGTTTCTGTCGAAACGTGACGGCATCATCCGTGACCTCAATCTGGCAACCAAGCACGAACTTCTGTTTTTCAATTCGTTTAATCATACGCTTTCGGGGTTCAAGGAAGTAAAGATCAACCGTGCGCGTAGTCAGGCACTGTTTCGCCGGCAGGATGAAATTGCGGTCGAGGTGCAAATGCTGAAAAGCCGCGCCGGCATGAATGCGGTTTTTGTGATGATGTTTTCGGAGGTGTTTTTTTACATCCTGATTGCCGTTGTCCTTTTTGTCTGGCCCTATGTTGAGCCGACCGATGCCGCTGTCGTGGTCAAGTTGACGGCTTCAATCCTGTTTATCATTGGTCCGCTTAACCTGCTGTTCGGAAACTTGCCCTTGTTCATCAAGGCTGATGTGGCAGTGAGCAATCTGCGTGCACTGGAATCCAAGCTGGACACCGCAAGCCGCAGTCAGCAAGTGGGAGAGTCTCCGGTACGCGCAGGTTTGCAATTTGAGGTTTTACGCCTGCGCGATGTCTATTTCGAGCATATCGACCACGAAGGGGTGGCCCAATTTTCGGTGGGGCCAATCAGCTTGGAAATCCATCGAGGCGAGATTGTATTTATCGTTGGCGGCAATGGTAGCGGCAAATCGACTTTGCTCAAGTTGGTGAGCGGTCTGTACTATCCGCTGAAAGGTAGCATTGAGATCAATGGTGAAGATGTTGATTCAGATATGTATCCCGACTACCGTGAGCTGTATTCTATTATCTTTACCGATTTTCACCTGTTTGATCGTTTGTATGGCATTCCAGATGTTGATGAGTCTATGGTGCGTGCTTGGTTGAGAAAAATGGGAATGATTACCAAGACCAAGTTTCGTGATGGACGGTTCACCAATATCAACTTATCAACGGGCCAGCGCAAACGTCTGGCCTACATCAGCGCAATGCTGGATGATAAGCAGGTATATATCTTTGATGAACTTGCCGCCGATCAGGACCCAGAATTTCGCAAGCATTTTTATCAAGCTCTTCTACCCGAATTGCGGGACATGGGCAAAACCATCATTGCAGTTACGCATGATGACCGCTACTTCGGTTGCGCAGATCGCGTACTGAAGATGGACGAAGGCCGACTGGTTGTCGGGGGGATTGAGTGACAATGGCAACAGTATTGTCACTTAGATTTCAGGAATGGCGCGCGCGTGGCCACCATCACTGGTTTCTGTTCTTCCTCACGGTGGCAGCTGTATTGATTGGCATTGGTCTGGCGGTGGTGTATTTGGGCGATGAGCGTGCAAGAGGGCCTAGCACCAAGCTTGTGGTTACTGGGAAAGAACCCAAAGTTGAAGACAATCGTCCGAGTTTGCGGGCCACCTACCGCAATGGACCACCCGATATGGTGAAATACTCCGACGGCTATCATTCAGGGCCATTGCGTTACGTCACCGAAGAAGCGGCGCGGCGGATTGGCTACCGCATTGAATGGGAGGCGCGATCCTTTTCCGCCAGTGTACCTGGCTTACTTGACGGTACGGTCGACATTATTCCTTATGTTTTTTACAAAACACCGGAACGCGAAAAGGATTCGCGTTTCAGTGTCAGCCTGGGACTACGGCCGCGACCAATTTATTTTGCCATAAACCGACGATTTGGTGATCACGCGACGATCAAGACCATGAAAGACTTGACAGGGCGCCGGGTGGGTCATCGTAAGATGACATATTACTTTCATGAATTTCAAGTTTCAACGGATATCGTCAAGGTGCCTTTTGAAGACGATTACCCAATGTCACAGGCATTTGCGCAAGGTGAGGTTGAAGTGTTGGTGTTGAATAACAAGCAGGCCATGGAACGGGCAATTGCGTCGGTCGGTTTCCGTAACTATGAGTACGCGGATTTCGTCTTTGATATGAAATCCGACATGTACTATATGCTCCCAAAGTTTCCAAAAGATGCATCACGCGCTGATGTATATGCGAATTTCGATGTTGCCTTACAGGAAATGATGGCTGACGGCACGATTATCCGGATTTACAAAAGCTTTCAGGCGGAGCCACCCCTATGAATACGATAGTCGAACACGTGGCACCGGTGTCTGCGCATGAATTGAACTCGTTCAAGCGATTTCGCTTTTGGTTGAAGGATCGCGCACCATATATCGTGGTACTTTCCTTTATTCTGCTGTTTATCCTGGTATTTCTTTGGTCGCGCGTCTTCATTGTCATCCGGCCAGGTGAGGCCGGGGTTTTGTACCGCATGTTGTCAAGCGGTACTGTCACCGATCATGTCTATGCCGAAGGGTTGCACATCGTGCTGCCGCTCAATACCATGTACAAATACGAAACACGGGTACAGGTGGCATTTCACGACATCAGCGCATTAACTAGTAGTGGCTTACCGATCAAGCTTGCGTTGGCGGTCCGGTTTCAACCGATTTATGAACTGCTTGGCGTTTTGCACCAGGAAGTTGGTCCGGACTACCTCAACAAGATCATCCTGCCACAAATTGAATCCGTTCTTCGGCGTAATATTGGTCAGTACACACCTGAAGACATTTATACCAACCGCGAGGGGGTACTCAGTCGCGTCATCACCCTCGCACTGGAAGAAGTGGGTCGCAAGTACATTCAGGTTGATGACATCATTATTCGATCGGTGGATTTGCCCGATACGGTCAAGATTTCTATCGAAAATAAGTTGGTCAATGAGCAGCAATTTCTCGCCTACAACTTCCGGCTGAAGACCGAGGAGGAAGAAGCCAAACGCAAGAAGATTGAGGCGGAAGGGCAAGATACCTATCAACAGATTGTTGGGGCATCACTAACGGACAAACTGTTGCAATGGCATGGCATACAGGCGACGCAGGAACTGGCCAAATCGCCTAATGCCAAGGTTGTCGTGATTGGATCCGGTAAAAATGGGTTGCCACTGATTCTTAATGACGGTGGTGTGCAGAACACTACGCCGGCGATCAAATGATTTTTCGCGACGGACGCTTTTTGTCAAACTCGCAGTTATCATGGGGCGCGAGGGTTTGCCGCCCCTTGTTCCTGCTGGCAGTCTGTGTTGGATTATTCGCCTGCAACGACAGTGATCGGGGTTCACTCGCTGGAAATGAAATAACAGCCGAAGCCAGATTGGATCTGGCACGTCAGCGTTACAAAGCCAGGGCTCCTGTTGTTATGACTGCTGTTTGGAATCAGCAAGATGGCGAATTTCTGGCGGGAGCGCAGTTGGCTGCAGAAGAAATAAACGCTGAAGGCGGTATCAATGGCCGTGTGTTGCAACTTGAAACGCTTGAAGAGGAACAATTTGTATCGGGTACTGCCTATCAGTTTTACAAAAAGCAAGGTCGGTATCGTAATGAACCGCAATTTGTCGGCACTACAATGGCAAAAACCGTCTTGCGTAACCCGGACATCACAGCGGTTGTCGGACACTCATCCATTCCCGCTATTCTTCCTGCGATGGTTGCCTACAATAATGCTGGGGTATTGTTTTTTGGTGGTGGCAGCAGTGACTCGCGTATTCTGTGGTCCTCTACGCGTTTTTATTTTCAGTTTTTGCCCCATGATGTCGTGCTGGCCAAGACTATGACCCAACACATGAACCATTTGCAATGGGGCAAGGTTTATTTCATCTACGAGGCTGACCGCCACAGTGAGCAGTTGGTTGAATTGCTCAGGGCCGCTTGTGCCAGTGCCAACATCAGATTTGGGGGCGCGGTAGCGATTTTGTCGGATACGCGTTCTAATAACGCCAGCACTATGCGAATGCAGAAGTCAATTGCAGCTTTGCGTAAGGGGGATATTGATGGCCTAGTTGTGATTGCCAATTCGGGCCTTGCGGCCCACATCGTGCGTGAATCGCGGATGTTGGGTTTGTTGCAGCCATTTATGCTCACACCAGTGTCAAATCCGCGTTTGTTTACCGAGCGTGTCGGGTTGTTTGGTGAAAATGTGCGTCTTGTAACCTTGCGCCGTGACGCTTACCAGGTTGATGAGTTTCATAAACGCTTCATGGCGCGTTTCCCCGACAAAACAGCCGATATCGCTGCCAGTCAGGGGTACGATAGCGTGCAGTTGTATGCCGATGCAGTAGCTATCGCGGATAGTACCGATCCCACATTGGTTGCGAATGTACTGCATTACAGACTGACATCCTGGAGCGGACTGCTGGGCAATTACACCTTTGTTGACCGTGAGGTGCAGAATGTTAAATACTATGTCCGGCGATTGGTTCGTCAAAAGGATGGCGAGCTGACATTCGTTAAGGACGGTGCGGGAGAATGAAATCACCGATCCTTACATGACTTGACCATAACCCACTGAATCATAAGGCAGGAATACACCATGCTTGCAATTCTCACTTCGCACGTTACTCTGAGCCTGATTGTTGCCTATTTCGGCCGCAAGCGTCGCATCGGCTTTTGGGGGTTGCTCTTTGGCTCGATACTGCTCACGCCCTTGATTGGACTAATCATCTTGTTGGTGACGGACGATGTGGCAGCAATCAAGAGCTAATCGCGGATCATTGTCGTGGCTGTCATCGAAGTCTGGCGCGTCGATTTATCCAACGCTAGTCAGATTGATGCGCTCTGGCCTCTGCTTGACTCTGAGGAGCAGGCACGGGCTAAACGTTTCCATTTCGACCATGATCGGCGGCGTTTTGTTTTGGCTCATGGAGCATTGCGAACCATCCTTGGGTGGTTTTGTCAATGCCCTGCTGCGGATTTGCACTTCGTGTACTCAGCACACGGTAAACCGGCACTTACACCACACTATGCACTTACGTTCAACCTTTCGCACAGCGCCGATCTTGCCTTGTGTGCAATCACGACGGCAGGCGAAGTCGGGGTTGATGTGGAATGCCACCGTGCGGTGGATGCGACGGCGCTGGCGCAGCGATTCTTTTCCTCAAGTGAGGCCAACCGGTTGGCGCAACTTGGTGGTACCGCCCTCCAGGCGGCATTCTTTGCCTGTTGGACGCGCAAGGAGGCTTACATCAAGGCCAAGGGCTTGGGGCTGTCTTTGCCACTCGATCAATTCACAGTCAGTACCGACGACGCGCCACCTCGCATGGAATCCAGCAGCTTTGCCCCGGCGGATGTGGCTGCCTTCAGCCTTTGGTCCATACCCGTGCCCGCAGGTTATTCCGCAACTCTAGCCTATTGCGGCCCTTGCACTGGCCCACCTCACATTCGTGATTTTTTACCCGCTCCTACAACTGATGAATTTTAATTTCGCTACTCTCGCCGAATTGCTGCGTGACCGTGCAGCGGCATTGCCGGACCGACTCGCCTATACATTCTTGCGTGACGGGATCGAACCAAGCCAGGCCTTTAGTTTTGGCGATCTCGATCGCCGTGCGAGGTCGATTGCAGTGGCCTTGCAAGAGTCGGCTACGGCTATCCAGCCCGGTGACAGGGTGCTGTTGATCTACCCGGCAGGAGTTGAATTCGTTGCAGGCTTTTTCGGCTGTATCTATGCCGGTGCTGTGCCGATTCCCGCACCAGCGCCGGATACGGCCCGGTTTAAGCGCACCTTCCCACGCTTGCGCAGCATCATCGACGATGCTGCTGCCCGGTTGGTTCTGACCACCAAGTCCATTTACGAGCAATCCCAGGTACTGGAGGATGAGCCTGTTGCCTGGCTAGCCAGTGACTGTGTTGATGTTGCGCTGGCAGCACGCTGGACTGCGGTAGATGCAGGGCTCGACGACTTGGCTTATCTGCAATACACCTCGGGTTCAACCTCCAAGCCCAAGGGCGTTATGTTGTCACATCGCAATGTGCTCGAAAACCTGGCGTTCATCCGTAAGAGTTGGAAATATGACGAATCGTCGATTTCAGTAACCTGGATGCCGTATTTCCACGACTATGGATTGGTCGATGGTTTACTGCAACCTTTATACAACGGCAATCCCTGTTATGTGCTGTCACCATTAACCTTCATCAAACGGCCACAGCGCTGGCTGGAAGCCATCAGCCGTTATCGCGGTACCCACACGCAGGGGCCGAATTTTGCGTTTGAGTTGTGTGTTAACAAAATCACACCAGACCAGCGCGATGCCCTGGATTTGAGCTCCTTGCGTGTGGCCAGCAATGGTGCCGAACAGATTCGGCAACCGACTTTGCAGCGGTTTTGTGAATTTTTCGCTCCCTGTGGCTTTCGAGTCGAGGCATGCTTTCCATCCTACGGGCTGGCAGAAGCAACCTTGATGGTGACAACGCGCCGGTGGGATGGCTTACCGCGTGCGGTTCAGGCCGATGCCACCCAATTGGAACGCGAGCGTTGTTTCGTTGCGGCCAATAGTGCTGCTACGGCGCGTACTGTCGTGAGTTGTGGGGCCATCCAGAATGGCATGAACTTAGTGATTGCTGACCCGGATTCGAGCGAGCAACTGGCAGATGGTGCTATCGGAGAGATATGGGTGGAGCATCCGTCTGTCGCATTGGGATATTGGAACAAGCCGGTTGAGAGCGAAGCCATTTTTCGGGCGCGTTTGCGCAACGCGCCCAGTGTTGCTACATGGTTGCGCACCGGTGACCTGGGTTTCATTGATAGCGGCGACTTGTTTATCACTGGGCGGATCAAGGACTTGGTCATTATTGCCGGGGTCAATCACTACCCGCACGATATCGAATGGACTGTGCAGGAGAGCCATATTGTTATTCGTCCCGGCAACTGTGCGGCCTTTTCGATCGATATTGGTGGTGAGGAGCGGTTAGTTGTTGCGGCAGAGATTGTTCGCAACCTGGAAGAATGGGACGAACTTGTGACCACCGTGCGCCATGCGGTGTCAGTGGCCCATGAAATCGAACTATATGCTTTTGTCGGTCTCAAGAAGGGAGGAATGCTCAAGACCTCCAGCGGTAAATTACAACGCTCTGGTTGCCGAACCGCCTTTCTTGAAAATACTTTTGATGCCCGCTTTATCTGGCGCAAGCCGGTGGCGCCAGCACCTGATAAAGCCCCGGTACAGGCTGCGCCTGAGGTTCTGCAGCGCAGCGATAGTTACGGTCGTTGGCTGACCGCAGCGCTGGCTTCACGCTTGAACCTTCTGCCACAGACGATTGATCCGCATCAACCCTTTGCCAGCTACGGTTTGACTTCACGGCTGGGAGTTGAACTGGTTGGCGATCTTGAACAGTGGTTACAGCGAGATGATCTGTCGCCGACTTTGTTATGGCAATTTCCTACTGTTGCAACCCTCAGTCGCCATCTCACCGGATTGATGGAAGAACCCCGGTCAGTGCATCACGCCCTAACGATGGTAACGACTGGGCGTAGCAATGAAAGGCAACCGCTGGCTATTATCGGAATGGCGTGCCGATTTCCTGGCGCTGACGACCCGCAGACATTTTGGCAATTGTTGTACGACAAGGTTGACGCGGTCGGTGCGCTACCTCAAGGTCGTTGGACCGATGCCGGGATTGCTTTGCGTGAAGGCACGGGTCCTGGCCAATTGGCAACATTGCAAGGTGGTTTTTTGGGTGATGTAGCCCGCTTTGATGCAGATCTATTCGGTATCAGTGGCCGTGAAGCTGAAATTATGGATCCGCAGCAGAGAATGCTGCTGGAACTAACCTGGGAAGCCCTTGAGCGTGCCGGTCTCAATGCTGACGCGTTGGTAGGCAGCAATACGGGTGTTTTTATTGGCATCAGCACCGATGACTATGCCACTTGGCAACTGGCCGAGCCTACGCAGATGTCGGCCTACACGGGGCCTGCCAAGGCACTATCGATTGCCGCCAACCGAATTTCCTATCAGTTTGATTTTCATGGCCCGAGCATGGCGATCGATACGGCATGTTCGTCATCACTGGTGGCGATCCACCAGGCATCTAATGCGCTGCGTCGTGGAGAATGTGAAGTTGCAATTGCCGGTGGTGTCAATTTGTTGCTGGCGCCGCACATGAGCATTGCACTAACCCAAGCCGGGATGCTGTCGCCGGACGGCCGGTGCAAGACCTTTGATGCTGCTGCCAACGGGTATGTGCGTGGCGAAGGCGGCGGACTGGTTGTGCTCAAGCGGCTGGATGCGGCGCAGCGTGACGGCGATCAAGTGATCGCCGTGTTGCGAGGTTCAGCGGTCAATCAGGATGGCCGTAGCAATGGTTTGACCGCACCTAACGGACTGGCTCAGCAGCAGGTTCTCCGCGCCGCGCTCGAAGCCGCCGGTGTGGCGCCATCGAATATTGGATATGTCGAAACCCATGGAACCGGAACAGCGCTGGGGGATCCGATTGAGGTCAAGTCCTTGCAGGCGGTGCTGGCTGCGGGGCGAACGGACGGGCAGCGCTGTGCGCTTGGTGCCGTCAAATCCGCGATTGGACACCTTGAGGCTGCGGCTGGAGTTGCCGGGGTCATCAAGGCAGCCATGAGTGTGCAACGCGGCACATTGTTGCCTCACCCGACGTTGCGTACTGTCAACCCGCTGATCGAACTTGAGAAGAGCATCTTCTCGATTCCAACCAATCCTCAGCCCTGGTCTGACAGTCCTCGCCTGGCGGGTGTCAGTTCCTTCGGGTTCGGTGGCACCAATGCCCACCTGATTCTGGAGTCATTTCCAGAAACGGCACCACCGCCAGCGCCCGCACATGATCGACCGCTGCACTTGCTAAGCCTGAAGGCGCGGGATGGTGCTGCTCTGCGTGCGTTAGCCGCGCGTTGGCTGACGCTGCTGGAAAATACTGAATCTGGAACGGCGGCGGTTGCAGATCTGTGTCATGCAACCAATCGCACGCGTGCCGGGTTGCCGGAGCGGTTGGCATGTGTTGTGACTGATACCGCCGAACTGAAGCAGATGTTGGCTTCATGGCTGGAAGGTGACGCAGGCCAATGGATGGCTGGTCAGGCGCACCCACAGCGTGTGCCGCGCATCGGCTTCCTGTTCACGGGTCAGGGTTCACAGTTTGTCGGCATGGCCGCCGAGTTGTATCGGACCCAACCAGGCTTTCGTCGTGATCTTGACGCTTGCGACGCTGTGCTGCGCGAGCGCATGGGGCAAAGCATTGTTGAATTACTCTATGAGGCCGGGGCAGATAATGTCGCCGCCGAACAACGACTGGCTCGTACCGATATCACCCAACCCGTTTTGTTCGCTATCGAATACGCATTGGCGCGGCTATGGCAAAGCTGGGGTGTAGAGCCAGTTGCCATGCTTGGGCACAGCGTGGGTGAATACGTTGCTGCAGCGATCGCGGGCGTGTTTTCACTGGAAGATGGTCTGCGACTGATTGCTGCGCGTGCGCGACTGATGCAGCAGGCCCCGGGTGATGGGGCCATGGCAGCAGTGGTTGCGGATGAAGCGCAATGTCGTGCCGCTCTTGTCGGCTTTGAGGACAAGGTTGTCATCGGTGTAGTCAACGGTGTGCGCAATCACGTCTTGTCTGGTGAGCGTACTGCTCTTGCTACCGTGGTCGCCCGGCTCAGTGCACAGGGTTGCGAAACCCGCCCTGTCAATGTTTCGCACGCCTTCCATTCGCCGTTGATGGAGCCGGTGCTCACTGAATTCAGACAACTTGCTGCAACCATCGACTATCGTATACCAGCGATTCCACTGGTGTCGAACGTCACGGGCGAAATAGCCTCTGCGGCACAACCGTTCGATGCCGGATACTGGGTCAGGCACCTGCGCAGTCCGGTCCAGTTTGCTGCCGGTGTCAAAGCCATGCGTGCGGCAGGGGTTGATACCTTCATTGAAATCGGTCCGCGCCCGACCCTGATCGCACTGGCTCAACAGACCCTCGATGAACCCGATTTGCTCTGGTTGCCCAGCTTGCGTGCCCAGGTCAGCGATACGCGGCGAATGTTTGAAAGCCTGGCGCAGTTATACCTCGGAGGAACCCGGATTGATTGGCAGGGATTTGATGCTCCGTGGCCACGTCGGCGGGTTGCGATTCCGACGTATCCCTTTCAGGGCCGTCGCTACTGGTTGCCAGCAGTGGCACGACAACACAGCACGGATGTGCCCGATGGCCGTTTCCCGGGGCGGCGTATTTCCTCGCCGCTACTGAGTCAGATTGTTTTTGAAAATCGCTATGACACGGCTGTTTTACCCTGGCTGGGCGAGCATCGCGTGTTCGATCGTGTGGTTGTACCTGGTGCAGCCCATCTGTCATTGGTGCTTGAGGCTGCCAGTAGTTTTTACGGTCAGAGTGCTTGCGAACTTGCCGACGTCATATTTCCGCAGGCTCTGGTAGTACCGGAACCCGGTGCCCGCCGACTCCAACTGGTATTCGAGGCATCAGTGCCTGGCGAAGGAAGACGTTTCAAGCTGATTAGCTTGCCTGCCGAAAGCGACGATGGATGGGAAGAGCATGCAATGGGTCGTCTGCGCGAGTGCGAGGTGGTTGAAAATCCAAATGGCTTGGTGCGTGCCCAGGCATTGTGCCCGGATCCCGCAGGTGATTTTTATGCCGGTATCTGGCAATCGGCGATTGGCTTGGGGCCGCGTTTTCGCTGGATCGATGCAGTATGGCGGGGCGAGGGGCAAGTGCTGGCGCGCTTGCGTCAACCCACAACGGTTGGCGTGGAGCAGTATCGGCTACATCCGGGTTTGCTTGATTCGATGTTGCAGTCACTTGCCGCAGCGGTTTCTGTTCCACGAGGCGATGCGCTGGTTCCGTTTAGTTTTGAAAGTTTTCGCTGGCTGGCACAGCGGTCGCACTACGAACTCTGGAGTCATGTCGTGGTGCGTGCCAGCGAATCCACAACGGATGAAGTGGTCAGCGATGTCGTTCTGTACGCGGCTGATGGCACAACACTGGCACAGGCAACTGGATTTCGCACACGGCGTGTGGCCAGTCGGGACTTGTTGCGCGAAACGGCTGGCGGACTTGAACACGCGGTCTATGGTTTGCACTGGATTGAATCAACAAATCGCATTAGCGATTTGTCCTCACAGCGCGGAAACTGGGGCGTGGCCGGTCATGATCGGATTGTCATCGACTCTCTTTGCGAAGCATTGAGAGCTGCTGGTCAGTCCAATGTCCACGCATTGCCTTTGACAGCTCAGGGCATGGATCTAAGCCCGGCTTTCGATCACATTGTTTACCTAGCTGGTGAAAGGACTGTTGGGAATGATGTGGCTGGTGTAACCGCTCTGGCTTGCACCGAATTACTGCATCTGTTGCAAGCAATACTGGCCCGCGGTGCGCCATGGCCCGAACTGCTGGTTGTGACCCGGCAAGCGCATCTGATTGGCGTCGATGATGTGTTGCGCGTGGATCAGGCGGCGTTGTGGGGCATGCTGCGGGTGCTGCGGCTGGAACAGCCGGCGTTGCGGTGCCGCAGTATGGATCTTGATCGCGAAACCCGGTTGGCCGATTTGCCATTCTTGCTCAATCAAAATGGAGAGCCAGAGCTTGCGCTGCGTAGTGACCGGCTGCAGTTGCCCAGGTTGCGCTCGCACAAACCTGCCGCAGTACCGCCACCTACATTGAGATCCGATGCCTGTTATCTAATCAGCGGAGGTTTCGGTGCGCTGGGTCAGCAATTGGCCCAGTGGCTGGTAGCACATGGGGCACGGCATTTGTTGTTACTCGGCAGGCATGTGCCTGAAGCAGCGACAGCACAAATGAGAGCGCTCGAAGCCGGTGGGGTGCAAGTCGAGGTCATCGCTGTTGACGTAGCAGATTTGCCGCTTTTGCGTCAATGTTTGCAGGAGCGCACCGGTCCTGCGGTAGCGGGTGTTTTCCATCTGGCCGGCGTACTTGAGGATGCCTTGATTGACCAGCAAAACGGACAGCGGCTCGGATTGGCGTTACGGCCGAAGCTGGCCGGCGCACTCGCGCTGGAGCAGGCTTTGGAGCACTCCCCGGGCGCGGTACCGCTTGAACTTTTCGTCAGCTTCACATCGCTGGCTGCGCTCAGCGGTTCGATGGGACAGGTGGCGTATGCGGCAGCAAACGCGGCACTCGATGCTTACATGGCACAGAGGCGCTGCCGGGGTTTGGCAGGTTTAAGCCTCCAATGGGGGCCGTGGGCAGATGCGGGTATGGCGGCAGCACAGTCCGAACAGAATCGTCAGCGTTTTGCCAGTTACGGAATCGAGCCGATTGATGCCACCGCTGGGCTCGTCTTGCTTGGGCGATTGCTGACTAGCGATGCGGCCACCCGTGCGATCATGCCGGTCAATTGGGCGACTTATCTTGGGCAGTTGTTCGCTGGTCATCCGCCGCCACTTTATGCCGAAGTCCAGCAGACAGAGGTATCTGGGGAGTCAGCGCCAGCGCAGACTATGGGGTTGGCCGAGCGACTGTTGGTCGCAGCGCCAGCGCAGCGGCGCGCGCTACTCGACGAGCAGCTCAAAGTGTTGGTGACCACCATACTTGGACTGCCTGATAGGCGTTCACTTGGACCGCGCCAGCGCTTATTCGACCTGGGATTGGATTCGCTGGGTGCTGTCGAGTTGCGCAACCGCCTCGCTGCCATGTTGGGACGTACGCTGCGCGCGACGCTGTTGTTTGATTACCCTACACTGCAGGCACTGGGGGACCACATCGAGCGCGATGTACTGGGTCTGGCTGAGCAGTCGGCTGTTGCTGTGGAGTCTTCGCAAGCCGCACCTGTAGCTGATTTGAGCGCTCTTTCTGACGATGAACTGGCCAACATGCTGGCTGCCGAACTGGGTTCCTGAGGCACGGCGGAGCAATCACCATGACACAAAACACCTCGACGCCAGATTACCGCGCCTTGATGACCAAAGCCCTGCTTGAACTCAAGGAACTTAAGGCAAAAGTCAGGCGCTATGAAGATGAACGTGATGAGCCGATTGCGATTATCGGCATGGCTTGCCGTTTTCCCGGTGGAGCCAACAGCCCGGATCAATTTTGGGACTTGCTGCGCAACGGAGTTGACGCCATCAGTGAAATTCCTAATGCGCGTTGGGATGTTGAGCGTTTTTATGATCCCGACCGCAATGCACCGGGCAAAGCCTACACGCGATTTGGCGGGTTCATCGATGATATCGGTGGCTTTGATGCCGGTTTTTTCGGTATTTCGCCGCGAGAAGCCGACAGTCTCGATCCGCACCAGCGTATTCTCCTGGAGGTTTGTTGGGAAGCGTTGGAACAGGCCAACCTGGTGCCTGAGCGTCTATTTGGCAGTAATTCGGGCGTGTTCGTCGGCGTCAGCAGTCTCGACCAGATTATGAACAGGATTGGCGAAGTACCGCTCACCGAGATCGGACCTTACCACGGCACCGGGTGTGCGCTGGCACCGATTGCTGGTCGCGTTTCCTACATTTTCGGCTTCAACGGGCCGAGTTTTGTGGTCGATACGGCCTGTTCCTCGTCGTTACTGACCTTGCATCTGGCAGCTGAAAGCCTGCGACGACGGGAATGCAACCTGGCATTGGCTGGCGGCGTACATTTCTTGTTTCATCCGGGCTATTTCGTGGCTTTTAGCAAGGCCGGTATGCTGGCTCCGGACGGTCGCTGCAAAACTTTTGATGCTGCGGCCAATGGTTATGCCCGGGGCGAGGGATGCGGCATCATGGTGCTCAAAAGGCTTTCTGATGCCCAGCGTGATGGGGATGATGTGTTAGCGCTGCTGCGCGGCTCGGCTGTCAATCAGGATGGTGCCAGCGGTGGCTTGACGGTGCCCAGTGGCCCGTCGCAAGAACAGGTTGTGCGACAGGCACTGGCCCGTGCGGGTGTCACACCAGAGCGCGTCAGCTATATCGAGGCCCACGGCACCGGCACGCCGCTGGGGGATCCGATCGAAATAGGAGCTTTGGGTAATGTGTTTCGCCAGCCGTTAATCGTGGGATCAGTGAAAACCAATATCGGCCATCTTGAAGCGAGCGCTGGCATTGCCGGAGCAATGAAAGTCACTTTGGCACTGCGCCACCGGACGATACCGCCGCATTTGCATCTAAAAAACCCCAACCCGCTGATCCCGTGGTCGGATCTGTCGATCACGGTACCAACGTCTGCGATGCCGTGGACATCGACCGGAAATGGTGATCGGGTCGCTGGCATCAGCGCCTTCGCCTTTAGTGGCACCAACGTACACGTGGTGCTATCGGAAGCACCTGCTGCCACTCCTTCGGAGCAGCCTACTGCCACAACGGGCCCGTTTGTATTGCCATTGTCGGCGCGTAGCGATGAATCGGTGCTGAACCTCGTTCGGCGTTGGGCCGAGGGGCCACTCGCAGGAATACAGGAAGCCTCTGACTGGCGTGCATGGTGTGCCACTGTAGCAGCTTGCCGTAGCGAATTCAATTGTCGGCTGACCATCGTGGCAAACGATGTTTCGGGTGCTCGTACAGCTATCACCGACTTATTGGCTGGGCGCGACAATGCAGCCGTGGTTTGCGGAACTACCATGCCACAGCAGCCGCGAGTCGCTTTTCTGTTTACCGGGCAGGGCGCGCAGTATGTCGGTATGGGGCGTGGGCTGTACGCCACTGAACCGGTGTTTCGTTCCGCGCTTGACGAGTGTGACCATGCGTTGCGCGCAGAGTTGGGTTATTCGATCGTGGCACTGATGCATTCGGTGGACGAAATGCAAGAGCCGCAAAGTCTGGCACTGGACGCAACCGCGAATACCCAGCCAGCCTTGTTTGCCATTGAATATGCCCTGGCCCGTCTCTGGCAGTCCTGGGGTATCGAACCGGCGGCAGTCTGCGGCCACAGTGTCGGTGAATATGTCGCAGCCTGCATCGCCGGTGTGTTTTCACTGGCCGATGGCGTTCGTTTGATTGCCGCTCGCGGCCGACTGATGCAGGCGCTACCGGCAGGGGGCGCAATGGCGGCGTTGTTTGCACCGGCTGAAGAAGTGGATGCACTGGTCGCCCAGGCCGTGGTCAGCGGTGCGTTGTTGGCTGTTGCGGCCTACAACGGCCCACGCAATACCGTGGTCTCTGGCAGTCAGGCTGATTTGACAGCTCTGCTTGAACATGGTCGTTCGTTGGGTATGGAAAGTCGGCGTCTGGTCGTTTCGCATGCATTCCACTCGCCATTGATGGAGCCGATGCTGGCTGAATTTGCCACAATCGCTGCACAGATCAATTACCTGGAACCTAAAATCCCGCTGATTTCCAATGTCACCGGTTGCGTTGCCGGGAATGAGGTTACGCAAGCTGCGTATTGGGTTGGCCATGTGCGTGCTGCCGTGCGGTTTGCAGGCAGCGTTACCGAGTTGGTACGGCAAGGTTGCAGTGTACTGCTCGAAGTCGGGCCCCATGCCACGTTGACCGCGATGGCCGCCCAGAATATCGAAGACCCCAGTGTTTATTGTCTGGCTAGTCTCAGGCGTGGCAATGAGGATGCCCTGACGCTGCGCGCGGCGCTTGGCGCAATGTGGACGTACGGTGTTGCGGTCGATTGGTCGTTGATCAACGGTGCGCCGCGACGTGATTTGCGTTTGCCAACCTATGCGTTCAATCATCGGCAATACTGGCAAACGGCGCAGATCGACGCGATGCGGCACAGCTTGCATGGAGTGGAGACCTTGGGCTTGCCGTTGCTGACGAGTCGGCTACGCAGTCCGGTGTTGCGTGATGCGCTGTTCGAGACGGTTTTTTCCCGTGCAGCCATGCCATTCATCGAAGACCATCGGGTGTTTGGTCGTCTTGTTGTGGCGGGTGCCTCGCACCTGTCATTGGTGTTGTCAGCGGTGGGGCAGACTCTGAGCACGGGCAATGGTGCTTGTCGTGTTGCCGAGGTGATGTTTCCTGCTGCGCTGGTGGTACCGGAAGAGGGTGAGTGCGTTGTGCAGCTTGCGGTCAGTCAAACTGCGTCAGAGCTTGCAGAATTTCGCCTTGTCAGCTTGCGCGAGGATGGCACCGAGGCTGCCTTGCACGCGCGAGGCAAGGCCAGTGCGCGGCTAGAGGCCATGCCATCAAGCGATTTGCGCGCCATTTGGTTACGTTGCGCTGATGATGTTCCGGTCGATGCCGTTTACCGTCTACAACAGCAGCGGCATATCAGCGTTGGGCCAAGCTACCAATGGTTGCTGGCGCTACGCCGGGGCGATGGCGAGGTCATGGCCAAATTACGTATGCCAGCGCAGCTTGACGCCTCAATTGGCAATTATTCGCTACATCCTGGTCTGATCGATTCGTGTTTCGGCGCTATGGTGATGGCCCGCGAGTTACCCATCGACGAAACCTTCATTCCGTTCGCGTTGCAGAGCCTGACCTTGTACCCAGCAGCCCTGGGTTCAGCCATGCGTGGCGTTTTGTTGGCGCATGCGTACGTCAAGGCGCATGACGCGCAGAGAATGGTCGGCGACATTCACCTGTATACCGACGAAGGCGAGCCCATCGCGTGCTTTGTCGGTCTTGAAGGGCGGCGGGCCAGTCGCCACGCTTTACTGGCTGAGTCCAGTGCCGATGTGCCGGCCTGTTACGCACTGCAGTGGATAGATGCAAAGCTTCCTGCATTGAAGTCAAGTCCGCATGGACATTGGCTGGTATTTGCTATTACCGATGATGCTGCAAGCAGCCAGTTGCTGGTTGCCCTTGCGGCGCAGGGCATGTGGCTGACCGTGGTTCACCCCGACGCTACGGACCAGGGGCTTCAACGCATGGGCGACGGAGTGTATCGTTTGGCGCCAACGTTGGCCAGTGGTTTCGCCGACTTGCTGACCCGGTGCGGTGAACTGGATGGCATTGCCTACCTGTGGGGTTTGTCGTCACAATCAGGTAACGATCTGGATGCCCTGGCCGGAGCCCTGCACCTGCTTCAGGCCGTAGCGGTAGTAAAAACCGGCACCAAACCAATGACATTGCCGCTGATGCTGGCAACCAAAGATACAGGGGTGCAGCGTGGTTTATTGTGGGGTCTGGTTCAGACGGCACGGGCCGAAAATGATGCACTACGTCTTTGCACGGTCGAGCTGTCATCGCACCAGACGGCGGTTCAGGGCGCAAGCGCGCTGCAGGTCGCGATGGGCCACGCGGTACAGGGGCGCGATTTGGACTTGGCTTGGCGCGAAGAACAATGGCTGGCAGCTCGACTGCGGCGTATCGCTACACCTGCACAGCAAACGCTCGAGCATGGTGCATTGTTGCCCCCCGAACTGGTCTGTATCGTGACTGGTGCGAGTGGTGGTATCGGGCGGGCGCTGACATTGTGGCTGGCGCAGCAGGGTGTACGCCAGTTTGCTTTGCTCTCGCGCAGCGGGATCGAACCGGCGCAGATGGACGCATTGGCTGCGCTCGGAGCACAGGCGCGCAGTTATCACGTCGATGTTGCCGAGTGTGTTGCGCTGGCTGCAGTGCTGGACGAAATCGCCCGGGCGCAGGGGTCCCCAGGTGCGGTTTTTCACCTTGCCGGTCAGCTTGCCGACGGCTTGCTTGACAGCCAGTCGTGGCCCCGGGTACAGGCGGTAGTTACACCCAAATTCACTGCAGCATGGAATCTGCATCAATTGACGCAGGGGATGCCGCTGCGGCATTTTGTCCTGTTCTCATCGCTTGCCGGCGTGCTCGGTTCGGCTGGACAAGCGGGATATGCGGCGGCCAATGGCGGGCTTGACGCACTGGCACGGTTGCGCCGTACTGCCGGCCTGCCGGCCTTGGCAATCAATTGGGGGCCGTGGGCTGGCGATGGTATGGCAGCGCTTCTGGATAAAGCGCAGCGAGCCCGTCTCGATCAGCGTGGTGTGCATGAGCTGGCTGCTGAAGTGGCGCTGGCGCAGTTAGGCCGCCTTCTAGGCGCGGTAGAATCCCTGCCACCCAGTGTGGCTGTGCTGGCGATGGAGTGGGATCGCTTCGTTGGAGGACAGGTTCCGTCCCTGCTTGTTGAATTGGCAACTACTTCGGGTGAACAAGAGCACACACTACAGCGGCGACTGCTGGAAACCCCGGTGGCCGAACGTAAGGCACTGCTGCTGACAGCCCTGACCGATCTGGTGGCTGAGGTACTACGACTGCAACGCAGCGAAGTTGCTCCGCGTCAGCGCTTGTTCGATCTGGGTATTGATTCCCTGATTGCAGTGGAGCTCAAGAATCGCTTGCAAAGTCTGCTCGGAACGACGCTGAGTGCGACCTTGTTGTTTGATTATCCGACGCTTGATGCGTTGGCCGATCATCTGCTGGAACAGCTTGCGGCGAAGGCGGGGGCAGGATTGGCTACCACTGCGCCAAGTCCCACTCCGGCGGCGTTGCCAGACGACCTGGCTGCACTCTCTGAAGAAGAGGCAGAAGCGTTGCTACTGGCTCAATTGGAACAACTGGAAGGTCATTCGTCATGAGCAGCGTTGACAGCTCGGCAACCAAGCGCGCCCTGGCCGCGATCAAGAACCTGCAAGACAAACTCGATGCACTGGAAGGTGAGCGTCGAGAGCCGATTGCCGTTGTCGGGATGGCATGCCGCTTCCCCGGCGGGGCGAACACGCCCGAGGCGTTTTGGGAACTATTGTGCCGGGGCCATGATGCTACTTGCGAAGTGCCGCCGTCGCGCTGGGACATTGATCGCTACTTCGATGCCGACCCCGATACGCCGGGCAAGACCTACACCCGCCGTGGTGGTTTTCTGGAGTCTGTAGATGGTTTTGATCCACAGATGTTCGGCATTTCGCCGCGTGAAGCCGCGAGCATTGATCCCCAGCAACGGCTGGTTCTGGAATTGGCCTGGGAAGGACTTGAAAACGCCAACATCGCGGTGGATCGACTGTACAACAGTAACACCGGCGTGTATGTTGGCCTGTCGAATATGGAGTATGCCGCGCATTTGCTGTGGTCGGGCGATCCGACGCGGATCAATGCCTATTCCGGTACAGGGGGATCACTCGGCGTCGCGGCTGGCCGACTTTCGTATTTGCTTGGGCTGACTGGCCCCAGTTTGGTCGTTGACACGGCCTGTTCGTCATCGCTGGTCACGACGCATCTGGCATGCCAGGCTTTGCGCAATCGTGAATGCGACATGGC
The DNA here is from genome assembly GCF_049316945.1 of Propionivibrio sp. Taxonomy (GTDB): domain Bacteria; phylum Pseudomonadota; class Gammaproteobacteria; order Burkholderiales; family Rhodocyclaceae; genus Propionivibrio. The sequence goes on from NZ_JBMOJE010000014.1 coordinate 21,438, forward strand.
CTTGTCAGCAGGCGTCAATTTGATTTTTGGCCCGGAAACCTTCATCAATTTTTCCAAGGCGCGCATGTTGTCGCCCGATGGTCGTTGCAAGACGTTCGATGCCGCAGCCGACGGATATGCCCGTGGCGAGGGTGGTGGCCTTGTCGTGCTCAAGCGCTTGTCCGACGCACAACGCGATGGCAATACGATCTGGGCCGTGATACGTGGCTCGGCTGTCAACCAGGATGGCCCCAGCGGTGGGTTGACAGTTCCCAATGGCCCAGCACAGACCAAGGTGATCCGCCAGGCGCTGGCAGCCGCTGGTTTGCAGCCCACGGATGTTGGCTATGTGGAAGCGCACGGTACGGGTACGGCACTGGGTGATCCCATCGAAATGCGCGCGTTGTGCAGTGCCTATGGGCCTGGGCGCAAGCGTGCCACGCCGCTGCTGGTCGGATCGGTGAAAACAAATTTCGGTCACCTGGAGTCTGCCGCCGGAATTGCCGGACTGATCAAGACAGTGCTGGTGCTGCACAAAGGCCAAGTACCACCGCACCTGCATCTGCGCCAGCCAAGTCCGCATATTCCCTGGGACGAATTGCCGGTACAGGTGCCCACTGAAATGCGGTTGTGGCCGGATACCGTCCGCCATGCTGGTGTTAGCTCTTTCAGTTTCAGTGGCACGAATGCGCATGTGGTGCTGGGCAGCGTTGCAGCCAAGCCGACAGCACCTGAACCATTGGTGCGTCGTTGGCAATTGTTGATGCTTTCAGCACGTGATGAACATGCGCTCGACGATTTAGCCAAAGCCTGGGGTGCGTTGACGAACCAGAATGACGAGTGGGAGACGCTGGCACGCACGGCGGCCCTTGGCCGCGCCGAGTTGCCGTACCGGCTCGCAGTCGTGGCGGAGTCGCTTGCCTCAGCGCAGCGCCAATTGCTCCATGCGTCGCAGCACAAAACGCTCCCTAGCGCCAAGGCGGGTGCTGCCGGTGTCGGCAAAATTGCCTATTTATTTACCGGGCAAGGTTCGCAATACCGGTACATGGGGCAGGAACTCTACAATGAGTCGCCAGTGTTTCGCGCAGCGCTGGACGAATGTGATGTGCTGCTGCGCCCACGCCTTTCCAGGTCACTGATTGAGCTGATTTATGCCGAGGACGTGACCGAAAGCGATGCAAACTCGCTCGACATCACCTCCCACACACAGCCAGTGCTGTTCTCCATTCAATATGCCTTGTTCAAGCTTTGGCAATCGTGGGGCGTACGCCCCGATGCATTGCTTGGCCACAGTGTCGGTGAATATGCGGCGGCCTGCGCGGCCGGATTGTTTTCTTTGGAGAATGCCATTGGCTTGATTGCCGAGCGCGGGCGTTTGATGCAGGCCCTGTGCGCGCCTGGCTCCATGGTATCTGTGCCCCTGTCTGAAGCAGATGTGCAACGGGTGATTTCGCCGTGGCTGGGTGAACTGGCGGTGGCAACGGTGAATGGCCCCAGGAATGTTGTGGTATCAAGCAACCCATTGGCTGCCGCAGCATTGGCCGATGGGCTCATTGCGTCAGGCATTGATGCCCGCCAGTTGCGCGTGTCCCATGCCTTCCATTCGCCCATGATGGCACCGATGCTGGCGCCATTTGCTGCGGCCGCTCAAGCGATCAAATACCACCCACCAACGTTGGCGATGTATTCGACATTGCTCGGGCGCAAGGCCGCTGGTGAACTGGTTAATGCAGATTACTGGGTACGCCATGTGGAGTCTCCCGTGCGTTTTGCCGAAGCCATGCGTGCGATGCTCGATGACGGCTATCGCGTGTTTGTCGAAATCGGTCCCAAGCCTACCTTGTGCGCGCTTGGCGCCGAGATTGCTGCGGCCATGGAGGGTACCGTGGCTGCCGAGTGCATTTGGTTGCCGAGTTTGCGTGCCGGCAAACCCGCTTGGCAAACTGCGCTCGAAAGTCTCGGCCATCTCTGGGTGCGTGGTGCCCAATTGGACTGGAGTGCTTTGATGGGCCAGGGGTCGGCGCAGGCGCGTTTGCCCAACTATCCGTTTCAACGCCGTCCTTACACCATTGACCTGTCGCCAGTGCGAGGGACTGCGACAGGTGCAGCCGCAGCCAAGCCTTTGCATCCATTGGTGCAAGCGCGTCTTGATTCGCCCGGTTTTCCGGCAGATCAGCAGGTCTATGTGGCAAACCTTTCGTCGCAGACCAGTGAATTGTTATCCCACCACCGGATTTTTGGGGCTGTGGTTTTGCCGGCGGCGGCACACATGGAAATGGCACTGGCGGTAGCGACGGGCATTTCAAGTGCTGATGAAACCGTCTTGATCCGTGATGCTGTCATTGAGCAGGCTTTGGTATTGGCAGATGAAGGTGAGACTGCGGTGCAATTGATCCTGAAGGCAGTCGGCAATGCTCGCGATTTTGTCATTTACAGCCGTCGTCCTGGTGAAATGGCCTGGCAGCGCAACAGTAGCGGGCAACTAGAATTTGTACGCCGCCTGCCTGGGGTGGATGCTTCAAGTGATCACTGGGTTGATCTTGCTGCCTTGCGTCAGCAATGCACGCATGAGATCACAGTCGCTACTTACTACGAGCGCACCCACTCCGCAGGCATTGACCACGGTGAACATTTTCGTGCCTTGCAGGCACTCTGGCAGGGGGAGGATGGCGTGGTATTAGCCAAGCTGCACCTGCCGGCTGGCGCGCGTAGTGAAGCCCATCGGTTTTTGTTACACCCCGTGATGCTGGATGCAGCTTTCCAGATGGTGGGCGTGCCTCTGCTGGAACGTGAGGATCCGTATCTGCCAGTGGGCATCGAATACCTACAACGTTTTGCCGCAGTGGGTGAAGAGGCTTGGTGCGTGGTGCGTCCGCGTGACATGAGCAATCTCAGCGGTGCTTTGTTTACCGCTGATCTTGATATCGTCGATGTGCACGGGCGCTGTCTTGCCGCTGTCAGCGGCTTACGTTTTCAGCGCATCAATCGGCGCAGCCTGCAAGGTACTGCACGGCTGATGCATGCTGATTGGTTGTACCGGATTGAATGGGAACCGGCTGTGCTGGCAATTCCCCAGAACGACCAGCTACAGGGCGACTGGTTGATTATCACGCCGGAGCCAGATGAACCATTGACGGTAGCCCTGGTTGCCAGATTGGAGACCATCCATGCGCGGATACAAACGTTGACGAACACAGCAGCGCAAGATTCAGCGGGACTGCTTGCACGTTTGCAGCAACAATCTTACCTGAAGGGCGTCATCCTTTTGCCCCCGACCATGGATTGCGCGCCGGGTTTCATTGTCGAAGCCGCTGAGGCGCGCTGCCGCGTTTTGCTGGCGGTCAGTCAGGCATTGGTGGGCTTACCTGCCACTCGTTTGCTTGTTGTGACCCGTGGTGCTGTGGTCATTGGTGATGGCGATGCCTCGATAAATCTGGTCGATGCGCCGTGTTGGGCTATGGCGCGGGTGGTTGCTGCGGAAATGCCGACCATTGCATGTGTTCGCTTGGATCTGGATCCTGCCGCCAACCCGCAGAGCGCTGTGGCACAGATCTGGAATAGTCTGGGAACTGTGGCCAGTGGTGAAATTGCGGTGCGCACAGCGTCAGATGGCCGCATTGCCGGGTTTCAGCCCAGACTGGCGCGGGCCGAAATGACCAGCACCGTTGCGGTTCCCTTGGTATTGCGCCCACAAGCTGCGGTGATCATCACGGGAGGACTGGGTGGCATTGGTCTGTTGCTGGCACGCTGGTTGGTTGAAGAGCAGGGCGCGCGCCAACTGGTTTTAGCCGGGCGTCGTGCGCCGGATGGGAAGGCTCTCGCCCTGATCGAGCGTTTGCGCGAGGCGGGCGCCGACATTGAAGTGGTGCAAGTGGACGTGGCCGACGCGCAAGCGGTCAGGCAACTGGTTGATGCGATCACGCGGAAAGTGCCACTGGGTGGCATCATCCATGCCGCCGGAGTGCTGGCCAATGGGCCATTGGTCCAATCTGATTGGCCAACATTCGCATCGGTATTGGCTCCCAAGCTGCGCGGTGCCTGGAATTTGCACGAAGCCTGTGCCGGTCATGCCCTTGATTTCTTTGTGCTGTTTTCATCATTGACGGCACTGACGCCCGCCACTGAACAGGCCAATTATTCGGCGGCCAATGCTTTCCTGGATGCTTTGGCCAACCATCGCCGCAGCCATGGCTTGCCAGCACTGAGCATTAACTGGAGCCTCTGGTCCGATGTGGGGATGGTTGCGCGCGATGTTTATATCACTGAACTCAACCGGCGCGGTCTTGCTGCAATATCGCCCGGCGAGGGGTTTGCTGTACTGGGCCATGTCATGGCGCAGAGCCCGGTGCAGGCCATTGTGGCACCCATCGACTGGACAGTGTTCTTGCAGCACGTCTCGGACCCCTTGTTCGAGCGCTTTGCCCGCCGTGCAGCACTGAGCGTGTCGGCACCATCACCGTCTGTCGATACGGCCGGACTTGAAGCGCTGCGCGCACGTCTTGCTGGCTTGCCGACGCTGGAACAGCGTGCCGTGCTGTTGCAAATGGTCAAGGATGAAGTGGCTCGGATACTGGGACTGGATTCGGCGCACAGTGTCGAAGAAGATACGGGCTTTTTTGATATGGGCATGGATTCGCTGACGGCGGTAGAGTTGCGCAATGCACTGCAAACCGTACTCGGCACCCGCTTGCCGACAGCCTTGCTTTTCAAGTATTCAACGGTGCGCGCTCTTGGGGGCTATCTGGCGGATGAAGTGTTTGCTGATGTGGGCACAGCACCGCCGCTTGCTAGCGGTATGACACCTGCTAGCGCACCACGTCCGGCAGATCCATTACCGGCTGCCAACTTGTCAGAAGCGGTGGCGCAAGTGGCAGGTATGAGCGATGCGGAACTCTCCGCGATGATTGATGCCGAGTTGGGGGGGCTATGACGGTAGGTACAACGCCGCAAACGGCAGGCAGTGAACGTTTGGGAGAACTCAGTCCATTACAAAAAGCAGCGCTTGCGATCAAGGAATTGCGTGCGCGGCTTGATGCGGCTGAATCGGTGGCGCGTGAGCCCATCGCCATTATTGGCATGGCTTGTCGTTTCCCTGCCGCCGATGGGCTGGATGCCTATTGGCAGTTGCTGAGTGAAGGGAGGGATGGAATTCGTGAAGTGCCTGCCGAACGCTGGAGTCTTGAACAGCATTTTGATCCGAATCCCAATGCTCCCGGCAAGATCAATACCCGTTATGGTGGATTTATCGATCATGTGGATGGCTTTGATGCAGAATTTTTTGGTGTGTCACCTTCCGAAGCTGAACGCATGGATCCGCAGCAGCGCATGCTGCTCGAACTATGCTGGCATGCGTTGGAAGATGCCGGACTGGCACCGGGTAGTCTCAGAGGCAGTTTGACAGGCGTGTTCGTCGGCATGTCGCAGATTGATTACGCTGTGATGCAATTAAGTGGCCCGCTGGAGCATATTCAAGCCTATTCGGGAACGGGCAATGGCATGAGCTTTGGTGCGGGTCGCATCGCTTTTTCCATGGGCTTGAACGGACCTGCGTTCACCGTTGATACCGCCTGTTCTTCATCCATGGTCGCGTTGCATCAGGCGTGTTCTGCGTTGCGCAACCGCGAATGCGATTTGGCGCTGGTAGCAGGCACGCAACTGAACCTGACGCCTCCGATGCAAATTTTTCTTGCGAAAACGCAGTCTTTTGCCCCGGATGGACGTTGCCGCACCTTTGACGAATCGGCCAATGGCTTTGTGCTGAGCGAGGGCCTTGGTGTGATCGTTTTGCGTCGTGGCGCAGACGCGCTCCAACGCAATGAACCCGTGCATGCGCTGATTCGTGCTTCGGGGGTGAATCATGATGGTCCTTCCAGTGGGTTGACGGTACCCAGCGAGCAGGCTCAGGAGAGTCTTCTGCGCAGCGTCTATGCCCGTGTCAACCTGGGCGTTGATGACATCGACTACGTTGAAGCCCACGGAACGGCCACACCGCTGGGCGATCCGATCGAGGTGGGCGCATTGCGCAGCGTGTTCAAGGGTCGAAACCCAGATCGACCACTTTGGCTGGGTTCGGTCAAGACCAATTTCGGTCATCTCAATGCCGCTGCAGGCATTGCGGGTTTGATCAAGGTGGTACTGATGCTGAAACACCGGCAGATTGCGCCACACCTGCATTTCCGCACACCGAGTTCACGTATCCCGTGGGATGGTTTTGCCGTGCGCATACCTACAGAGCTTCAGTCTTGGCCATCCACGGGGCGCCCGGCACGGGCGGCGGTCAGCTCATTTGGACTGTCTGGCACCAATACCCATGTGGTGCTGGAAGCGGTCACCGAAAACACTGCACCGGCGGCCAACAATGACCTCGCCCCAGGCCACCAGCCCCGGCTGTTGTGCCTCTCGGCACGCACGCAAACTTCTTTGAGGGAGATGGCAAAGGCCTATGCCACCGCAAAAGATTTGGACACAGCTACCTTAGCTGACTTTTGCGTGGCTGCCAACGCAGGGCGAAGCCATTTTTCAGAACGTCTGACAGTCATTGCCAACACCAACGAGCAGTTACGCGACAAACTGAACGCCTTTGTCCAAGGGCAGACCGATGACGGCGTGGCTGCAGCAAGTGTCTCCAAAGGCGGTGTCGGCCGGTCAGGGTTGGTATTTGGGGCATCCATCGATGTTGCTGCGGTACGTGAACTGGCGCGGATCTATCCGCAACTGGCAACCCATTTGGATCAGTTAGGACAATCCTATGCAGCTTGTGCGCTGGGGTCGCAGGATCCATTTGCCAGCACAGCATCTGTCGGCACAGGCGTGCTGATGGCACAACTGGGTCTTGCCGCCCTATGGCGTGACTGGGGTTTGACTGTGTCGGCTGTCTGTGGTTTTGGCAACGGTGAGTTGGCAGCCTGGTGTGTTGCCGGCGCTATCGATGCTGGTGCAGCGTTCAGGGCGCTGGCGGGGCACAGTGTTGCGCGGGGCGTGCCTCAAATGCCGGTGTTTGATGTCAAAACCGGGCAGGCCATGCCTTTTGTTGCGCAGCAGCAATTTCGCATGCAAGCCTCCAACGGTGGTGATCTGCAAGCCGTTGTGCAGGGTTTACAGCAAGCCGGCTTCAGGGCGTTGCTGGGCCTTGGTGACGTGGGTGCTGCGGCTATGCCGGATGTGATTGAACTTGCCAGCCCCAGCGTGCACACAGTGCAGCAGGCTGTCGCTGCACTGTATCGTCGCGGCTGGTTGTTTAACTGGCTTAAACTGGATGGCCGCGCACAGCGCAAGCATGTATCCTTGCCGCTTTATCCGTTTGAGCACAAAAGTTTCTGGTTTGATCCACGCAAGGAAGCATTGAAAAACCAGGCGACAGCATCCATACCTCCCGCACCAACACCCAGACCAACGCCAGTACCTGCGCAGACGAAGCAAGTACCATCAGACACCAAGCTTGCCGGTTTGCTGGCGCGACAGCTTGAAGCTGCGGCGGATGCAGTCAACAGTGTGGTTGCCCAGCAGTTGGCATTCCTGCGCACACACCATGCGCGCATCACTGCCAATGCCCCCAAGCAGGATATACAAAGTACGGATGTACCGGTTGCTAAAGACAGGTTGGGCGACTATGCGTTGCTACGTTGTGCAGCAGCATCGGAGGACTTGCTACAAGAAGAATATGCTGCATTACCAACCGACAATGATGATGCGCTGACATCAGTGCATGGAGTAGGCCCTTGTCGCGCCATGCTGGTGCATCAGGGCAAGGAGGATGTGCGAACAGCGCTTGGCGCAGGCTGGGCGGCGCGTGATACCAAGCGAGTGATCAGTGCGCGCGCTGAACCCACCCGTTCGTTGGTATTCATGTTTCCTGGTGTGGGGGATCATTACCTGCGGATGGCGCAGGGTCTCTACGCTCACGTGCCGCTATTTCGTGACATTTTTGATGACTGCGCACGCTACCTGGAAGGTAAATTGGCGCTGGACCTGAGCAGCATCGTTTATCCACCGCAGGCAACAACCGGTGCTGATGCGCCAGCCGCTCCCACACCGGCCCCGAAGCTGGATTTGCGTGCCATGCTGGGACGTGGTGCCGAGATCGATCCGCTGACACAGAAACTGAACCAGACAGTGCATTGCCAACCGCTGGTGTTCATGGTCGAGTATGCCCTTGGACGACTGTGGCAATCACGCGGCTATACCCCTGTGGCAATGATTGGTTACAGCGTTGGTGAATATGCTGCAGCGTGTCTGGCAGAGGTAATGGATGTTCACGATGCACTTTATCTCATCGCACAGCGTGCACGTATGATTGAAACCGTGCCGTCTGGTGTGATGCTTGCAGTGCCGCTGGCTGAGGAAAAACTACGCCCCTGGCTGGGGGAAGGGTTGTCTCTTTGTATTGTCAGCACGCCGAATCAATGTGTGGTGGGGGGGCGCGAACCAGCCATCGCGGCGCTCGAAGAACGGTTGCGTGGCGAGGAAATTGTGTCGCGCCGTCTGCCCGGCACCCACGCCTTCCATTCGCAGCTTTTGGCACCCCTGCACGAACCGCTGCTGAAACTGGTCAGCGGCTTCAAGATGAAGCCGCCGAATATTCCTTACGTCTCCAACCTGACCGGGGACTGGATCACTGCGGCGCAGGCGACCGACCCCGCCTATTGGGCGCATCACACCTGGCAGACGGTGCGTTTTGCCGACGGGTTAGCAAAGCTCTTGCAACAGGAAGGCCGGGTCTTTCTGGAGGTGGGGCCAGGCCAGAGCCTGGGCAGCTTCGTGATGCAGCATCCGGCGGCGTTGAAGCTGAAGGATAAACTGGTATTGCCGTCGCTGCGCAACCGGTATGAGCGCCAATCCGACGAGGCTTTTTTCCTCGGCACACTGGGTAAACTCTGGCTTTCCGGACTGGATGGCTCAGCTTCATAGGGTAAATAAGGCTGTAGATCCCATGGATCAAGCGCAAGCAGCTATCATTTTTACATCATGGAAAATAATGGGAAGACAAGTTAAGGAACAATCATGTCAGAACTGAAAGGTGATCTCATCGGCGTCATTGGCGCTGGCGTCATGGGCGGTGGGGTGGCGCAGAATCTTGCGCAAAGCGGATTTCGCGTGGTGTTGATCGACATTGCCGAGCAGGCTCTTGAACGGGCGCGGTCCGATATCCGCAACAATGTGCGATTCCAGGCCTTTGGCAAAAAAGACAAAAGCCAGGCCGACGACCCGCAGGTGGTTCTGGAGCGTATCACGTTCACCACCGACTACGCGCCCTTGGCCGAGGCGGCCTATGTGATCGAGAATGTGGTCGAGAAGTGGGAAGCCAAGGCAACGGTCTATCCCCGGCTGGAGGCTGTGTGCCCGCCGCACACGGTGTATGCCGTGGATACCTCGTGCTATTCGATCACCCGCGTTGCGGCCCTGACGGCGCGGCCAGACAAGGTCATTGGCATCCATTTCATGAATCCGGTGCCGATGAAGCCCACCGTGGAAGTCATTCGCGGCTGGCACACCTCGACGGACACCATCGCGGTAACCAACACCCTGCTGGCGCGCATGGGCAAGAACAGTGTGCTGGTCAACGATTCACCCGGCTTTGTCTCCAACCGCATCTTGATGCTGACGGTCAACGAAGCAGCCTTTACGGTGCAAGACCAGGTAGCCAATGCCCAGGAGGTTGACGAAATTTTCAAGAAGTGTTTTGGCCACAAGATGGGGCCGCTGGAAACTGCCGATCTGATTGGTCTGGATACCATCCTGTATTCCATTGAAGTGCTGCACGAAAGTTTTGCCGACAGCAAATACCGGCCGTGCCCACTATTGAAAAAAATGGTGGATGCAGGATTGCTTGGGCGTAAGAGCGGCCAAGGCTTTTACAAATACAAATAAACACAAGTGATAAAAGGAATCGTCATGAATTTGGAAACTGTTGCTCACAAAACCCGTGAATTTGTCAGCCAATTTCTCAATACCGACACCGTCGATGCGGACGTTGACCTGTTTGCCACAGGCATGGTGAATTCGCTGTTCGCGATGCAACTTGTGCTGTTCGTTGAAAAAAACTTTGGCATGGCAGTCGCCAATGAAGACCTCGACTTTGAGAACTTCAAATCGATCAACGCCATCATTGCCTTTGTAGGGCGCAAGCTGAGCTTAAGCGCCTGAGGAATTACCATGCATATCGAGCTGAGCGACGCGCAACACCAGGCGCAACGCGGATTTCGTACCTTTGTGGATCAATACGTCGCCCCTTTTGCTGAGGAGCACGACCGTCAGCAGGCCATGCCGCAAGTGCTGATCCAGCAGGTTGTGGATGCGGGCTATCTGGCTGGCATCATTCCGGTTGAATACGGCGGCACCGGCATGGACACCGTGACTTGGGGCTTACTGTGCGAGGAAATTGGCCGTGGTAGTGCATCGTTGCTGTCCTTGTTCACGGTGCACGGCATGGTGGCGCAGGCTGTGCTGAAGTGGGGTACCGATAGCCAGCGGCAGAAATGGTTGCCGAAACTCGCCAGCGGCGAGTTGATCGGGGCCTTTGGTCTGACCGAACCCAACGTTGGCAGCGATGCCGGCAGCATCGAAACGACAGCGGTCGCGCAAGCCGACGGCAGCTGGCGTATCGACGGACAAAAACGCTGGATTTCATTTGGTCACAGCGCCAATTTATTCCTGATCCTGGCCAAGGCCGAAGGCAAGGCGGTGGCGTTCCTGGTAGAACGCGGCACAGAGGGTTTTTCGACCGAACCGATCACCGGTATGCTCGGTTTTCGTTCAGCCAATATCGCCGATGTGTATCTGCGTGGTTGCAGAGTGCCGAACGACCATTTGGTCGGACGCGTTGGTTTTGGTTTCTCGCATGTAGCCGGTACGGCGCTCGATCATGGTCGCTACTGCATTGCCTGGGGCTGTCTGGGCTTAAGTCAGGCAGCTCTGGAGGCATGTCTGGACTACACCAGCAAGCGCACGCAGTTCGGGGCTTTGCTCAAGACGCACCAACTGATTCAGGAAATGGTTGCCGACATGTTCACGCAAATTCGCGCGGGTCGTATGTTGTGCTACCGCGCGGCTTACCTGAAGGCGCAGGGCGATCCGAACCTGATCATGGAAACCTCGATGGCCAAGTATTTCACATCGCGCTTATCGGTCAAAGTGGCGCTGGACGCGGTGCAAATCCATGGGGCTAATGGGTGTTCCGATGCCTATCCGGTGCAGCGGTACCTGCGCGATGCCAAGGTCATGGAAATCATCGAAGGCAGCAATCAAATGCAGCAGATCATCATTTCGAAATATGGTTATCAGGATCATATGAGCCAGCGCCGTGCAGCGCGCGAAGCCGCAGCTGGTGGCGTGCAATGAGTTGGGTGGCAAGCGAACAAGCGGCCGTCGTGCAAGCAGAACGGGCCCAACGCAGCATCAAATGTGTTGTCTGGGATCTCGACAACACGCTGTGGCAGGGCACCTTGTTGGAAGGCGGTGTGGGTGCCGTGCAACCTGGCGTGGTAGATGTGGTGCGCGAACTTGACCGGCGTGGCATCCTTCAGTCGATTGCGTCCAAAAACGACCATGCAGCGGCTATGGCGCAGTTGCAGGCGTTTGGGCTGGATGCGCTCTTTCTTTATCCACAGATCCACTGGGGCGCCAAGTCTGGCTCGATCGAGCGCATCGCCAAAGACATCAACATTGGACTCGATGCCGTTGCCTTCATCGACGACCAACCGTTCGAATGCGAAGAGGTTGCATACACACTGCCCCTAGTGCTGTGTGTGGAGGCCACGGAGATCGGCGAAATTTTGGCGCGGCGCGAATTCACCCCGCGCTTTATCACCGACGATTCAGCCAGACGCCGCGCCATGTACCAGGCTGACATTGTGCGCAAGCAAGTCGAGGAACATTTCGAGGGGCCACAGGACGCTTTTCTGACCAGTTTGGGCATGCGTTTGTCCATTGCCCCGGCACGGGAAGAAGACCTGAAACGTGCCGAGGAATTGACGTTGCGCACCAATCAGCTCAATACCACGGGTTATACGTACTCCTATGACGAACTCGATTTTTTCCGCCAGTCGCCCGATCACTTGCTGCTGATTGCCGGCCTGGAAGACAAGTACGGCACCTATGGCAAGATTGGCCTCGTGTTGATTGAGCGGCGGCACTCCTGGATGGTCAAGCTTTTTTTGATGTCCTGTCGCGTGATGACGCGCGGCGTTGGCACGGTGTTGATTAATTACCTGCGCAACGAGGCGCGTCAAGCGGGGGTACGCCTGCTGGCCGAAATGCTGCCCAACGACCGAAACCGGATGATGTACATGACCTACAAGTTCAACCACTTCCGAGAGCTGGAAAAACAGGGTGATCTGGTCATTTTTGAAAACGACCTGGGGCCGGTTCATGCCTATCCGGCCTACATGGCGCTAGAAATTGCAGGCGCCGGATGAAATCCATCGAACTATTTGACCTGACGCGTGCGCATCCGGCAGCGCGTGGCTTTTCCGGAGCGGTGCTGATTGCAGGGTATATCTACTATGCACCGCTGAACAATGGCCAGTTCCATGGCCGGGTGCTGCGCTTCAACACCGCTTCCGCATTTGACGATCCTGCAGCCTGGGACAGCTTCGATTGTGCGTTGATTCATCCCGCAGCACGCGGTTTTGTCAATGCCCTGACCGACGGTCGGCACGTTTATCTCGTGCCCTATACCAATGGTAAGCACCATGGTCATGTTGTGCGCTACGACATACGCCGGTCGTTTACTGACCCGACCAGTTGGCAGGAGTTCGATGCCACCCAGTTGCATTCCGAATGCCGGGGTTACATCAGCGGCTGCCATGACGGGCGCTACATCTACCTGGCACCGTACCAGTTGGACTGGGGCAGCACCCACGGTCGTATCGTGCGCTTTGACACGACGCAGGATTTTGGGTCGGCGCTAGCGTGGGAAAGTCTTGATGCAACCCGGTTCCACCCGGCAGCGCGCGGGTTTCATTCGGCCTGTGCTGCGGGGGATCATGTGTACTTTATCCCGTATCTGCTGACTGGCAAGCAGTACAACGGCTGCTTGATGCGTTATGACCGCCGCCTGCCGTGGGATGATCCGCAAGCCTGGCAACATATTGATCTGGCCACACTTGATGCGGGCTGTCTGGGCTATGTCGGAGCCGTTACCTATGAAGGGCGGTTGTACCTGGCACCGTATCTCGACGGCGTGGATCGGCATGGGCGTGTGGTCTGCCTTGATCTAACGCGTGATTGGAGTGATCGACAGGCCTGGTCTGTCTTTGACTGTGCCCAGGTCGATGCGGGCAGCCGTGGTTTTTTTGGCGCAATTTGTGCCGCGCAGCAGCTTTACCTGATTCCGCATTGCCGTGGCATTGGCCAGTACCACGGACAGTTAACCCGTTGCGATCTGTCGCGTGGCTTTACCCATCTGGCCAGTTGGTCCACTTGTGATTTGGCCTTGGTACATCCCGACCTGCGCGGTTTTATGGGTGGCGTGATCGATGGCGGATGGCTCTATCTGCCACCGTTTGAAACCGACGCTGGTCAACACAGTGGGCTCGCTGTCCGTGTGCGCCTGGATTGCCCTGAAATCTGGCACCCTCACCAAGCCTAAGCAATTAACCGGAGCATTGCATCATGGATGTCCCCCCCCCACCAGCCGGTCGTGCCGATCGCTCTGCCGTTGACGCGGTTTTGCGCGGATTCATGGCCAAGGCCTTGCCTACCGCACCGACCGAGGCCGACATGCACATCCCGTTTCTCGAAATGGGTGCCAATTCATTGGTGCTCATGGAAGTACAGCGTGCGGTCGAAGCCAATTACGGGATCACGGTGTCGATTCCGCAGTTCTTTGAGGAACTGACGACCATGGACGCATTGGCGGCCTACATTGTCAAAAACCAGGTGGTACCCGCCAGCACCAACGCACCAGCGCCGAGCGTCCCATTGTCACCCGCTGCGGCAGCGCTGCCTCTGCCCGATGTCACCGCCTGGAACCAGGGCAGCACCGCTTTGGGCAGTGCTACCAGCGGTGAACTGGAATCGTTGCTGACCCAGCAAATCCAAACTGCCGCACGGGCCATTAACCAGGTGGTTGCCCAGCAATTGCAATTCTTGGGTGAAATGGGGCTGAGCCCCGCCAAACCTGCCAATGCAGCTACTACCATAGCAAACAAGCCGGCCACTGCGGTTGATCCCCCGGTCGAACCGGTCAAGGCGGCTTCCAAGCCTGCATCGGCGGTGGTGGCGCACCGCATGCTCTCGCCGCTCGAAATTCGCGCGCGTGGTTTGAGTGAACAGCAGAGCCGACATCTGGAAGAACTCATCTCGCTTTACACGTCCCGCACCCGACGATCCAAAGAATTGACAGCGCGCTTTCGCCCGGTTCTGGCCGACAGCCGTGCGGCGGTGGGATTTCGCTTCACCACCAAGGAGATGCTGTACCCGATCACCGGTGCCAAGGCGCGCGGAGCCCGCATTTGGGATGTGGATGGTAACGAATACATCGACATTACCATGGGGCAGGGGGTGACGCTGTTTGGCCACCATCCGGACTTTGTTGAAGCAGCACTGGCTGATCCGGATAACGATACTTTGCTGCTGGGCCCACGTCCGCCGCAGGCGGGTGAGGCAGCCGAGCTCATTTGTGAATTAACCGGCCTGGAGCGGGCCACGTTTACCAACAGCGGTACCGAAGCGGTGATGGCAGCCTTGCGGCTGGCACGTGCGACGACCAAACGCAACAAAATCGTGTTATTCGACAATGCCTACCACGGCCATTCGGACAATGTGATGGGGCGACCCGTCTGGCAGGATGGTGTCTTGTCCAGTGCACCCGTTGCACCTGGCATTACGCAGGGAGCGGTGGATGATCTGCTGTTGCTGGAATATGGCAGCGACGAGGCCCTGGCTTACATTCGCAAACACGGTGCCGAACTGGCTGCGGTGGTGGTGGAGCCGATACAAAGTCGTCGCCCCGACCTGCAACCCGTCGCGTTTCTCAAGACTTTGCGCCAGATTACTGAGGCGAGTGGCACGGCGCTGATTTTCGATGAAATGATTACGGGATTTCGTGTGCATCCGGGCGGGGCGCAGGCTCTGTTTGGTGTTCAGGCTGACATCGCCACCTATGGCAAGGTCATTGCCGGTGGTCTGCCGATCGGCGTTGTGGCTGGTAAGGCGCGCTTCATGGACGCCATCGATGGCGGTGCCTGGCAGTTTGGCGATGCCAGCTACCCGATAGCCGATCGCACCATCTTTGGCGGCACCTTTTGCCAACATCCCGCAGCCATGATTGCGACACTGGCTACCTTGCGCTACCTTAAAGCCCAGGGGCCGACGCTACAGCAAGCATTGAATCGCCGCACTGATCGCCTTGCCGCCGAGCTCAATGAATACTTCGATCGTGAGGAAGTGCCGATCCGCGTCGTGCATTTCGGTTCGCAGTTCCGTTTCGCGTTTTCGACGAATCTGGAACTGCTGTTCTACCACATGATGGTTCGGGGTATTTTTATTTGGGAATGGCGCAATTACTTTTTGTCAACGGCACATACCGACGCCGATGTCGACTGCATCATCGAGGCGGTGAAGGCATCGGTGAGTGCCATGCGTGCCGGAGGCTTTTTGTCTCCCCTCAGCCAACCAGCCACAGGCACCGCGCCGCTCGTTCCGCTTTCTACCGCGCAGCGGCAACTGGCCTTGCTGGCGCAATTGTCGCCCGAAGGTTCGATGGCCTACCATGTCAGTCCTATGTTGCGCCTGGACGGCCCGGTGCAACCGGCGGCGTTGACCACTGCGGTACGGGCCCTGATGCGTCGGCACGATGCGTTGCGCTGTGTCATTGCGGGTGACAGTCAGCGTGTTCTGTCACTGGAGGTGCTGGGAGATGTGGGCCTGCGTTACGTTGATCTGTCCACTGCGACCCACTCCGATCAGGCACTGGCTGACGCACTGTGTCAGCATGCCAGTACGCCGTTTGACTTGGCGCGTGGCCCCTTGTTCGAGGTGCATCTGTATGCTTTGGGTACTGATCACCATCGGTTGATGTTGAAAGCACACCACATCATCGCTGATGGATTGTCGATTAACCTGCTGGTGCAGGAACTGCTGGCACTTTATGCTGCGGCGCTCAAAGGGGTGGAGGCGAACCTGCTGTCGCCACGTCAGATTGGCGATTACATTGACTGGCTGCGCCAGGCCAATCTTGAGGCGCAAAAAGCCTATTGGTTGAAGCAGTTATCCGGGGAACTGCCGGTGCTGGAACTCCCCACCGACCGACCTGAACCTCCGGTGCGCAGCTTTGCCGGTGGGCGTTGCAGCTTGCCGGTGCCAGAGGCTTTGCTGGCCCAGCTCAAGGCCCTGAGCCGGGCGCAAAACTGCACGCATTTCATGACGCTGCTGTCGGCCTATGCCTTGTGGCTGCACCGCTTGTGCCAGCAAGAGGAGGTCATTGTCGGCATGCCTGTTGCCGGACGCAAAATGGACGGCGCTGATCGCTTGGTCGGGTATTGCACGCATCTGATTCCGATTCGCAGCAAACTGCAATGGCAGCAAAGCTTTACAAGTTATCTGAAAGGCATGCGCGACACCTTGCTCCAAGGCTACCAGCATGCCGATTACCCCTATGCTGAGTTGATTGAGCAAGCACCATTCAAACAGCGCCGGGGCAATCTGGTACAAGCCGTGTTTAACTTGGATCGACCGGGTGAGGCGCCACAGGCGCCTGGCATCAACGTAGCCTGGCTGACGCAGCCCATTGCCCACACCGTCTTTGCGTTGACCTTGAATCTGACCGAAATCGGCAACGCCATGATTGCTGAGTGCGACTTTAGTCGTGATCTTTTTGACGAGGACACGATTGCACACTATTTGCACCATTTCATGACCTTGCTGCAGGGCATTGTTGACACGCCCGAGCAGCGGGTGGATCGTCTGCCGCTACTGGATGCTGCCGCTTTGCACCAGCAGTTGGTTGTGTGGAATGACACCACCACAGATTACCCGCGTGAGGCTGCCGCGCACCAGTTGTTCGAAGCACAGGCTGCACGCCAACCCGAAGCGGTAGCTGTTCGCTGTGGTGATCAGGCACTGTGCTACGGTGATCTGAACGCCGCAGCCAACCGGTTGGCACACTGGCTGCGTACACAGGGTATCGGGCCAGACGTCGTGGTGGGTGTTTGCCTGGAACGCTCGCCGGAGCTGGTGATTGCGCTGTTGGGCATACTCAAGGCCGGGGGAGCCTATTTGCCACTGGATCCAGCCTATCCGCCACACCGCATCCATTTCATGCTGGCGGACGCTGGGGTTGCGTGGGTGCTGACACAAAACAGCTTGGTGACACGCCTGGCACTTCCCTCGGACGTACGGTCTATACTGACGGATGCGCCGCGCGAATTTTTAACATCCTTCCCGGTCAGCGACCCATCTCCGCTGGCGCAAGCTGCGAACCTAGCCTACCTGATTTATACCTCTGGATCTACCGGCAAGCCCAAGGGTACGCTGATTGAACACCGCAGTTTGGTCAATTACCTGAGTTGGGCGATGCGCCGATACGAGGCCAATCAGGGCGCGGGAGCGCCACTGCATTCATCGATCAGCTTTGATGCCACGATCACCAGCGTGTTTGTGCCACTGATCAGTGGTCGTGAACTGCTGATACTGCCTGAAGGCGGCACCGAAATCGATCACATTCGCGCAGCCTTGCAGTCGGGGCGGCAATGGAGTCTGGTGAAGTTGACACCAGCCCATCTGGAACTGCTCAACGCCATGATCCCGCACGAACAATTGGCTGGATTGACCCGTTTCGTTGTGCTGGGTGGCGAAGCCTTGTTGGAGCGCCATGTTGCGCCGTGGCTGCAGCATGCCCCCCACACCCAGATAATCAACGAATACGGTCCGACCGAAACCGTAGTGGGCTGCTGCGTCTTTCGCGCAGGGGATCCGGTGGACGCTGCTGATGCGACCACGTTACCGACCGTCCCCATTGGGTGCCCCATTGCCAACACGCAGTTGTATGTGCTCGATGGCAATTACCAGCCCGTGCCAGTGGGTGTCAAAGGTGAACTCTACATTGGTGGCGATGGCGTGGCGCGTGGCTACCACCAGCGAGCAGAATTGACGGCAGAGCGTTTTATCAACATTGCCGCCACTGGTTTGGCTGGCCATGCGTTGGCACGCGGCGCTGGCGCACGCCTGTACCGCACCGGCGATGTGGTGCGCTACCTGTCAGACGGCAATCTGGTGTATATTGGACGCACTGATAACCAAGTCAAAGTGCGGGGTTTCCGCATCGAACTGGGCGAGATCGAAAGCGTGCTTGCACATCGGGAGGGTGTACGCGAAGCAGTAGTCCTTGCCCAGCGCCGCTCGGATCAGGACATGCGACTGATCGCCTACGTTGCGCCCGTTGCAGGCGTGGTGCTAGACAGTCGTGATTTGCGCCAGGCGCTGGCCGAAGTGTTGCCGGCGCACATGGTGCCGGGAGCCATCGTTGTGCTGGAGGCGCTGCCACTCAACAACAATGGCAAAGTAGATCGCGCCGCGCTGCCATTGCCAGATAACTTGCGCAACGATGCCAGCGCTGGGTTTGTCGATGCGCGCAACGATGCCGAGCGCAAGATTGCAGCTATCTGGCGTGAACTGTTGGCCGTCGAGCGGGTGGGTGTTGATGATAATTTTTTTGAGCTGGGCGGCCATTCCCTGCTGGTTATTCCGCTGCGAGACCGTTTGCAACAACTGTTTGATCGCAACCTCTCGCCGGTGGAGATTTTCCGTCTGCCAACCGTGGCCACGCAGGCCCGGTTTCTGAGTGCACCCACCCTACCCAACGCCAGTGCTGAGCAAGTGAATGCGGCACGCCAAGCGGCACAACGCCAACGCGACGCGTTCCGGCAGATGAAGGAAAAGCGGCTGAACCGTGGGGGCTGAGGCTGATTGCCGGTCACAACCATATTCCGGCGTTGTAGGTGGCGTGAAGGACGATGCAGGGCACCAAGGTGCCGTATCGTTCACGGCAGTAACCGAAAACCAGGCTGGGAAAGAAGGTTAGCCAAGATAAAACGCCACCCTGTTTTAGCCCGTGCAGGGTGGCAAAAGCCATGGAAGTCAGTGCGTTAGCCCAAGTCAGTGGGGGGAATGGCTGCCGCCGCCCTTTGCGCAGACCTAATAGCCAACTCTGCAATGCCCCTCGGAAGACTATTTCTTCCAGCACAGGGGCCACAAATAGCAGGAGCCAAGCCGGTTGGGTTGTTTGCCAACCCAATCCGTGCCAGAGCATCCAGAACGGTAGCGCCAGAGCGCACAACCAAAAGAATTGCCCGTCGCACCACCACAATGGATATCGGGTGGGCCGGGCTAAACGTTCATTTCGCTGGCAGTGTGACAATGTCGCCTAACTTGACTTGGCTGCTGTCATCAGTTCGTTCAACCAGTGTGGCTGTTTGGTGGCGCACCTCGACGACGACCTTGCCCAGGGTTGCAAGGGCGTTGATTCGGTCAGCCTCGGCGTTGATCCAGTCGCGTTCGATTTCCAATTGCCGAAAAACAGCAGCGAACGTCTGGCTCTTGTCAGTCTGGGCGGCCTTGACCGATTCCTGGTAGGCCTTGGCCGACTGTGTGGCAGCCTGTACCGTGTTGAGTGTTCCGCTCACCTTGTCAGCCAGACCCTTGAGATCCACCTCAACCTTGCGGATGGTGCCATCCAGGGATATCTTGTTCTTCATTTTATTGAGTGTGGCCTGGGTGATGCGTCCCTTGGCGGCTGTCTTGTCCAGTATCCAGTTCATTTGCAAACCGATCGTGGTGCCCAAGTGGCCGCTAGGGCTATTGGCTGCACTCCAGATATTGGAGAGACTGCCATTGCTGCCATTGCCAAAGTTTGCCCGCTGTTGGTGCAGGGCAGCGATCACGTTCAACTCGGGCTTGGCGTAGTCGGTCATCCACATCAGAAATTCGTCAGCAGCCTTGTCTTCCAGTTTCAGGGCCTGAATGTCCAGGCGGGAACTCAATGCCCTGTCGTGCCAGGCCTTGGCATCCACCAGGCTGGTATTGATGCTGTTGGGATCGGGTGGCGCATCGGTGGCATCGCCCATGGATACAGCCTTGCTCAGAGGTACACCAATGGCATTCGCCAAATTGGCCCGGCTCTGATCCAGGTCTGTTTTGGCGTTGGTCAGATCCTTGCGTTTTTCTTTCATAAAACCGTCGATGCGGTTAAGGTCAGTGGCAAATTGGGTGCGTACACCGGCCGGGTTGGGCATGCCATTGATGACTTCGTCAACTTTTGCAACCCAACGCTCGACACGTTCTACCGATTCCTTGCGCAACTGGTATTTGCTGACGGCAGCCTGATTGTCCCAATAGGCATAGACGGCATTGGCCAGCGTGCTGGAGATGGCATGGTTCATATTGGCCATGGCAGCTTCATATCTGAGCTTTTTGGACTCGTAGTCACCTATGGCCTCGGCCAAGTCACCGCGGCCCCAGAGTGGCACACGAATGACGAACTTGAGTACGCCGGCGGTGACCGGGAAGTAATCATTGATGCTGGCACCCATGCCGCCATTATTGAGTGCTGCGACGGCAGCACTGGCGTTGAGCCGGTCTTTTTCGGCATCGCGCTGGCTAAAG
Source organism: Propionivibrio sp. (assembly GCF_049316945.1). Lineage (GTDB taxonomy): Bacteria > Pseudomonadota > Gammaproteobacteria > Burkholderiales > Rhodocyclaceae > Propionivibrio. The sequence goes on from NZ_JBMOJE010000014.1 coordinate 42,018, forward strand.
CTGACCCCCAGTTCGGTGTAGATACCGTTGGTAAATATATTTTTCAGTGCCAGATTGAAGTCCTCGGTGCGAATGTTGTCGGGCAGAAAGGACGGACTGGGCACTGCTCCACCCGTCAGGCTGGCCAAGCTGAGGCTTTCAAGCTCCTTTGGATAGCCAAAACCGCCAGAGTTGGTGTTGGTATAGGAGGACTCGATCTTGGGGCCAAACAGTTTGTGGGCAATATCCACGTCTGCGCCCTTGAGCTTGACATCGATACCGGCAGTCATGATCTGCGGCGAGTTCTTAATGGTAAGGGCTGTGATCTCGTTAAGGCCAATGGCGAGGGCATTGCCAGCGAAGATGAGAGGGGCCGCCAAGGCCAGACTGATGGACAAGGTCTTGCGGTAAAACGGAATGGAGTGGTTGAGACTGGTTTTCATTGGGTCACCTATGTTCAATGGGGAAAGCCTCAGGAAGCGCGACGACGCTTGATTCCCAGCCAGGCTGCGGCCAGGAAAGCGAGGATGGGCAGGGTCGGATCCTTGCTATCACCGTTACCGATCGAGCAACCACTGCCTGTGCCAGCACCGTCGTACTTCTTCACATATTCCGCACCATAGGTTTTCTGAGCAGCCAGCACCAACGCATCTATTTCGGCTGACATGGCATCAGGTAGCACACCCGCAACAGGGCATTTGAAGGCAATTCCTTCCAAAGCACAGGGCGAGTCCTTGTATTTGGTGACCAAAGCGGCCTTATATTGGTTGGCAAAACTCAGCGGGTCGTTGATGTTGGCTTTTTTGGCCTGGTTGTAGAGCATCGTAAAGACTTTTTCTTGCGCCGAATTTTCAACCTGGGCCAGCAAACTGCCGCTCAATCCGACATTGGTAGCAGCCGTGCTGGCCTTGTTGCTGTCGCTCAACGTTGCGCCATCGAGCCAGTGCAGGGTGTTGAGCACGAATTGCTGGTTGGGGCCTGCCAAGACATTGCTAAAGCCCATTTGTGAGCGCATGTCGGCAGCAATTTGGGCCGTGAACATGCCGGCCTCGCCAAATAGCACGACCTTGCCGGTACCACGGGTAATGGCCGCGCCTTGCAAGTAGCCGTTGCAATCAGTCCGGGGGGCCGTGTTGGCAGTGGACAAGAAGCCTGCGGTGTATTTCGGCATCTTTTGGTTGGTCAGTGCTTCAGTAACCATGTTATTTTCCGAGTCACTGCTGTCAACACCAAAATAAGCATCTTGGGCCGGGGGCAGGAGGCTGTAAGTGCCTTCGCCAAGCTGCATGAGGGGTGCGCAGGTCTGGCCGGAAGTTTCAGCGTACTTGAAGCTTTGGCCCGTAAAACTGGTGGCGTAGGGAATGGACTCAGCAGGGAAACCAGCGCGCCCCCGGGTGATGGGGTGATCGGCTAGCCAGCCGTCACCATAGGCATAACCTTTGCTGATGGTGTTGGGCCGATTACCAGACCAAAAGAGCAGCGAGTTGACCTCGGCACCCAAGGCAACCATGACCTGGCGCACGACATCAACCAGGTCATCCTTTACTGTGCGTGGCGATACCGCACCGGTCTTGGCGTTGGTAACGGTACCACCAGCCGGCGAAGGATCAGTGCTCTTAACCACCTGGCGCATGATACGCTGGGCCAACTCGTTGTTAAAGAGCTTGGACAAGAAAACATCGTTATAGTTTGGATCGAAGTTGTAGCCGTTGTCCTGGGTAAAGCCAAACGCCGCACCCAGATCGGCTACAGAGCCAGGAAAGGGATAGTGGTCGGCAATCAGCATGAGTGAACCTCCGGAGCTGACCCAATTTTTGATGGCTGCGATTTCGTCTGGGGTGTACGCGCTATAAATGGGGTCAACCCAGTTGGTTTCAGGAGTGTCACTCAGGTGCAAGGGGTTGGCAATGACCAGAACCTTCTTGCCACACAGTGTGCCACCATCGCACACGCCGTCGTTGTTGGCATCAACCCAGGTAAAGGTGGTTCTGAGGGCATCGACAGCGTAGCCGTCATTCTCCAGTAACTTGGCAAAGGCAATGTAGCGCTTTGCATCCCCATCCTTGGATGATGTGGGATTTTTATCATCTATCCGATGGAAGTTGTAATGACCCTGGTCAATCCAGACCGTGACACCTTTCGATGGCGCGGTGGCGTTACCATTGAAAAATTTCGAGGCGCCATAGTACATCCAGCAGGCATCATTTTGTTGGCCGGATTTGCCGGATTTGGTGGTGTAGTTGGTCAGGCATTGGTCGTAATTGGTGGTTCCTGCCATCCAGGATTCGTAAAAATCGCCGTAAAGGATGTCCGCATGGCCCAGGATCGGCACACTAAGCGCCAGCGTAGAGGCAACGGCCAAGTGTTTAAAACGAAATTTCTTCTCTGTTTTCATCAAGGCTTCCTTATCGGGATAAAAAATGATTCAAAATCGAAACGCTCATCTCGGGTATCTTCCAGGCCCGTTTATACATGAAATTAAAATTGTTGGATAAACCTGCCAATAACAAATGTATCTTTCCATCACACTTACGCTATAGACCATTGACCATTTCTGTCTTGCGACAGAATCGATTTCCAATCATGACCCCACCCGAACATATTGCCTCACTGACCCGTTTGCTCGGTTTGGTGCGATATCTGCCTTCACCCGAAAACTCACAACCCTGGGAGATTGTGGTGCGTGGCCTCACCCTGGAAGTATTCCACCACGGCGAACGCGATCGTATCGGCGAATTTCCGGATGATCTGGCGGTGGTGGGAATTGGCATGATGGCCGAAGCCATTGACTTGGCAGCCAGTACCGAGGGTTACGCCAGCCATGCGGAATATTTTCTTGTAAATCGTAACGATAGCCAGCCCTGGTTACGGGCGACGCTACAGTACGATGGACGCGCTGCCGCGCCCCTGTCCGCAGGCCTGGGTTTGCGCCATAGCGATCGCCGTCGCTTTGCTGGTGGCAATCTGGCTGATCCGGTGTTCCAGGAAGTACGCGAGGATGCGGCTGGCATCAGCTGTGCATCGCTTTATCTGAGCAATCAGTATTCTTGGGAATTCTTGCAACAAAGCCGCTGGGGCGACGAATGGTTGTTCCAGATCCCCGAGGTACGCCAAGATTTCATGCGCTGGGTGCGTTTCACGGACAAGGCGATGCAAAACAGCCGGGATGGCCTGCCATGGCGTTCATTTTTGCGTTATCCCCAGCGCCGTTATCATTGGCTGCAATCGCGGCTATGGTGGCTAGGCATTGCCCTGGACTGGTTTCCTGCCTGGATGATGCGGCTGGAAGAATTTCTTTTTGACGATTCGGGCAACCCCAGCCCGAAACATTATGACGATGGTGCCTGCGTCGGCTGCGTTACGGTTGCGTCCGGACAAGCACAAGACTTGGCTGCCGCTGGTCGTCTGGCCTTACGGGCTTGGCTGTTGCTTAATCTTCGAGGCTACGGCTTTCAGATCATGACCAATTTGACTTCGATCGTCTATACCCTGCATCAGGGGCATTTACGTTATGCAGCCGTCATTCCTGAACTGGCCCGTGGCTATGCGGTATTGCAACGGATGTTCGGTTTTACCAGTGCGGAATTGCCCATCATCTGCTTTCGTGCCGGCTTGCCGATTGCTCCCTATCCGGACAATGCCCGCAGTCTGCGGCGCGAGCATCTCGTGCGTTTTGACAATACCACCACCGGAGCAAAGGTATGAGCGCAAAGGCAGGCAGCGCGTATGGTGGTTGGCGCATCACCCGGCTGGCGGCAGCCGACGCCAGCCCGGTATTTCTCGCTGACAAGGAGCATGATGTCACGCACGAGCACCCGGCTTTGCGCCTGATGGCTTCGAGCCCGACCTTGTGCGAAGGTTATTGGCCATTTCGCCCCACTTTCGAGCCTAAAGTCATTCTGGGTGGCACTTGCCTGTACACCGCTGCCTGGTGCGTGCATTTTGCTGCCGCGCCGGGACAAGCCGAGCCCCGACCCTTGTCGCTGGCCTTGCCCGGTGACCTTAACCGTATCAAGACGATGGTTCAGCAGCGGCGCCGCCCAATCACTGCGATCCAGATTCCCACCCAGCCGGGACGCTACCACCGTCTGCTCATCGCCTGGCAATCGCAACTGCTGGCCCGTTTCCCCAGCGTGGAAACGGTGCATTACACCCTGCCCGTAAATGATTATCACGGCTACATCATGCACTTTGAAACCCTGTTGGGGCAGGAACTTCCCGGGCTGCATGCTGCCCTGGATCAGTACGTCGCCGGCCTGCAAGCCTTCATGCAGCAGACCTGGAGCGCCGAACAGATGGCCAAGGTTCGGTTCGATATGCCTGGTGTGCCGGAGCTGAAAAAGGCGGATACCAAATCCCGCGAAAACGATTTGAAACTTTATTTTTCCGTCCTTAACCAGCCAGGGGTGATGGGCATGGAAGACCTGGCGGAGGTGGCACTTGCCCATGAAGTAGCAAAACGAAGTGGGGTCTTGATTCCATGCGCCGTGTGCGTCACGTCCTTGCCTGACCCTTACCATTTGCGCGATGACGATACCTGCGCCAGCCATTTTTCCACCCTATCGGAGCTGGGTTCAGCGGCCATGATAGCCTGAGTCGCCGAATTATTTGTAACTTATCAACCAAGGCCAAGAAATGCACCAGGATGAACATTTGCAGTCAAACACCCAGCCATCCACGCCAGTGGACCGACGGATCTGGGAAAACCAGGTCAGGTTGTGGCCTTGTGTATCGGACTATGGCATTTTTGACGAAATTTCCTACCAGATAATGACCGACGACGACTTTCGCAAGGAGCAATACCTGCGGGCGATACATCGCTTCGTGAAAGACAAGGTAGCCGTGGATATTGGCACCGGTCCAGACCTGGTGTTGGCACGCATGTGTATTGAAGCCGGTGCCAAGCGCGTCCATGCCATTGAAGTCGGCGTGGATGCTTACCAAAAGGCAAAAAATCGCGTGGATGCCTTGGGATTGGCAGACCGGATCATGCTCCACTTAGGGGATGCCCGGCAGATACAATTGCCGGAACAGGTGGATGTGAGTGTGTCGGAGGTGATTGGAATGATAGGCAGTTCCGAAGGCGTGGTGACCATCCTGAATGGTGGTCGGCGCTTTTTGAAGCCGGATGGGGTTGTAATTCCGTACCGCTGCGTGACCAAAGTGGCCGCTGCCGCCCTGCCTGCCCCATTTGCGGATCACCCCCACTTTTGTGCACAAGCCCAGGCCGATGCAGCAGACATTTTCCGCCAGGTCGGCCATCCGGTAGATCTGCGGGTGTGGATCGAACATTTTCCAGTCAGCCACCTGCTGTCAGACGCAGGCATCTTCGAAGACCTGAACTTCCAAGATTATCTGCCGGAAGAATGGCGGCAGGAGGTGGTTTTGGAAGTGACCCAGTCCGGCAGAATGGACGGTCTTTTATTGTGGATCGAGCTAAACCCGGGCAAGGGGCTGGTAATCAACAGTCTGACGGATGTCAGCAGTTGGTGGCCGCTTTTCTTACCCGTGTTGGACCAGCCAACCATGCTGAATCCGGGCGATCGCATTGCCTTTGTCAACCATACACACTTGAGCGAAGACAACTTCCGTCCCGAGTACCTGATTGATGGGAAGATCATTAAAGGCAACGGGGAGGTGATTGCGTTTGCGTACGAGTCAACTCTCTACAAGCGTCGCTTTCGGCAAAACCGCTTCTATCAGCAACTATTCGACGCCAAATCATGGTCGGTACCACCAGACCAACTGCTTCCCTGACTACTGCAGGGTGTCTTCGTTTTCCTGTGAAGATAACGGTGCATGGGTTGGTTTGTGTCCTCGCAGCAGCGGCAAGGTGGCGACGGTGACTCCCGCTGCCGCGCTTGCCATATAAAGTGCCAAAACGTAGGGCATACCCAGTCCAAATAGCAGAACCCCACCCATGCTGGCGAAACTGGGGATGGCAACGGCAGCCGTGGTGATTTTGTGCTGACGGTTGTATTGTTCGGCCAGTTCGATGACATCCAGCAGTTGCAGCAGATTGCCTCCCATCAGCACAATCTGCGCGCTGTCGCGGGCAATGTCAGAACCATCCTGAATTGATACGGACACTGCAGCACGCTTTAGAGCGATGGAGTCGTTGATACCGTCGCCCACGAAACAGACGCGCCGCCCTTCTGCGTGCAGGCGTTCGATGACCGCAGCCTTTTCCTCCGGCAGAGTCTGGGCATAAAACTCATCCACGCCGAGATCGGCGGCAAGTTTGCGCACTGGTTCGACATGATCGCCTGAAAGAATGAGAACACGCAAACCACGTTTCTGCAGACGATGGATGACCGTAACCGTTTCGGGGCGGAGGGTTGGGGCCAATTCCAGCACTCCGGCAAGGCGGTCGTCCACTGCCACACAAAGCAGTGAGTGTCCAGCCTGGTGCGCAGAGTTTTCCATCGGGGTAAACCAGTCATCCAGGAGCACTCCCTCATGCACCATGAAGCGACGGCTGCCAACTTTGATGTGACGACCGGCAACCTTGACCGACAGGCCCAGGCCGATATGGTATTCGGCTTCGTCCACCGAGTGCAGGTCAATGCCACGATCCCGTGCTACGGCTTGGACCGCGCGGGCAATAGGATGGCTTTGGCGAAATTCAGCGGTGGCGGCAAAGTGGATGATTTCGTCTTCGGAATAACCATCGCAGGGAAAAACCCGCATTACATGCGGCTCACCACTGGTAAGTGTGCCGGTCTTGTCGAACACCACAGTGTCTATGGTTTGCAATTGTTCAAGCGATCGTCCGTCCTTTACCAACACGCCACCACTGGAGGCTAGATGCAGGAAATTGAGCATGGTCATTGGCTGCATGACGCGCATGACTTCGGAGAAGTTGGAGCTTAACGCCAATCCGCAGGCATAAGAACCACGTGCCACCAGGGCAATGCCGCTGAGTGCGACAGTCGGAGTAATGCTGTTGTTGGCGACAACTTCCCCGTGGGTCTGGATGTCGCTGATGTAGGATTCCGTCCGATCAAGCGCGAGGGCAATGTTGGCAGCAATGGTGTCCGCGCCGGCTTGTTCAATTTTCACGGTAACCCGTCCCGCTACCACCAAGGTCGTTGCCATAACTCGATCGCCAACGGCTTTTTCCTCTGGCTGCGATTCACCAGTTAGCATGTGCTGGTCGATGGTTACCAGACCGTGAACGATGACACCATCGACCGGGACAATTTCGCCGGTATTGACGACGATCAGGTCTCCGATCTGGAGTGTGTCGAGCTTGACGCAGATTTCTGCACCATCCTTCAACAGCCAGACATCCTGCTGTTTCGAGGTAAACAGATTGGCAAAGCGCTTATGGGTTCTATCGCGGGTCTGGAGCAGCATCTTCTGCGAGCCGATGTAAAAGCACTGCGTCAGGGCGCTCAGGGCATAGAAGCCGGTGCCGATGCCCATAAGGATACCGATGGTGTCCAGGTAGACGATGTTCTTTTCGCGGTTCTTGATTCGCCGAACAAGTTCCTGAAACATGGACTCGCTCGCCAGCGCCAACGGAATCACGCTGACCAGTCCCAGTGGTGGATATAAGAACAATCCGGCAGCAGAAAGCGCAAAGGCCGTTCCACCATAGGCCAGGTAACGATCCATTGCTGCTTCTTCCTCCTTGTTCTGGGCCTCCCGTGCCTTCGCCTCCTCTTCTTCTGCACTAATGGTTGCCAGTGCGGTCGATTGCGGTGGATGGTTGGACTCGGTTTGCTTCTTCCTGGCGATAGATTTCTTGTAAGCAGCAACACCGCTGACGGTTGCGGCGTACAGTGCCAGACCAATCAGATGAATCATGCCTAGATCTCCCCTTCTTCCCGGTCTTCGCTTGTTGCCAAAGTATCCCGTTGCGCGCGCGTTGCTTCAATGAGAGTTGCCGTATCAGCAATCGTCGGTCGCTCAAAAAGTGATGTCAAGGAAAGCTCCAGGCGGAATGTCTTGCGCAACTGCGCCAGCAATTGGGTGAGTAACAGCGAATTGCCACCGAGTTCAAAAAAACTGTCGTGAATGCTGATGCCATCAATACCCAGCAGGCGCTGCCACAGACGGGCCACTTCTTCCTCAGTGGCATTGTCGGGTGCGACATACGCGCCCAAGGTTGCCGGGCGGGCATGCCGGGTAGAGGCAGCAATCGGTGTATCGACTGCAGGTGTCAGATCAATCCATTGATGAATGCGTTGCGTTAGATTGCCAGTGGAGACGACGATGCGGTCGCAATCCACTGTAGCGAGTATGCGCAAAAAGGCGTCGCAACCCTCATCCGCTGTCAGGCCCAGTTCGGCAACACCGGCACCAGCCCCTGTGATGTTTTCTGTTTCGAAGCGCCATCCCTCCCAATTGACGCTGAGCCAGCGCGTTGGATGGCGCCGGTTGTGATCGAGCGCAATAGCATCAAGGTAGGCATTCGCTGCTGCATAGCCAGTAAAGCCCAAACCACCCAGGATCGACGAGAGCGAGGAACACAGCAAGCAAAAGTCCAGCGGACGCTCGCCCAACGCCTTTTCCAGCACCCGTGCACCCTGGAGTTTGGGGGCTAGCTGGGCCGTGCAGAAGCTGCGTGTGCTTTCGCCAACCGTTGCAAATGAAGCAGCACCAATCAATCCGGCGGCATGAATAACACCATGTAAACCACCATAGTCACGTTCAATTTCGCCAATCAGTCCGGTCATGGCGTTCGCATCGGCTACATCCACGCGGACAACGCGCACCGTGGCACCCAACGCACGCAGTGCCCGCACTTGGCGTACACGCTCACCAGTCCCATCGTCGAACCAAGGTTGGCGCGTGGTCAACACCAATCTTGCGTTGGGCGCATGGCTGGCGATCAGGTGCGCCAAGGCCAAGCCGATATTTCCCAGGCCACCCGTAATCAGATAGACACCAACAGCGCGCAATGTTGGTTGGGGTCCGGCGGCCAATTCAGGAAGCACAAAAGGCTCAAAGCGTTCAACATAGCGTTTACCCGGGCGCAAGACTACGGCGCGATCATCGGCATGCCATTCCGCCATCAAGGCATCAAGCAAACGCTCGCGTTGCCACTTAAGCGGTGGGGGGATACCAATATCCAGCGCTCGGCAGCGTAGGTTCGGATACTCCTGGGGTATTACACGCAGCGGTCCGAGCACAGCCGCCTTGGCCGGTGCAATGGGGGACTCACCCACGGGGAATAAGGCGCTGGCCACGACCGTAATCGCCATTGATTCGGAAAACATGCGCCGCCCCAGAGCCTGGCCTAGCGCGGTGATGGCGTAAAAACCACACTCCAGCAAAAGTTCGTCATCACCAGTTTCGTTCGTCAGAAGTCCCAGATAGACGATATGCTGCGGGGATTTTCCCTGGTCGGCCAGTGTATTGAGCACGGAGTCCCATCCGGCGGCGTTGGAGGTGGCGCAATTCACTGCGATATCAACGCTCGCTCCGGCAGCTTGCAAACGCGTGGCCAAGAGGGATGCAAACGGGATTGCGGCATCGCCGCCACCTGCCAACAACCAGTGCCCCGTCAGTTTGTCGATTTTGCGGGATGGTGCTGGCAAGGGGGCTTCTTGCCAACTTGGCCAGTAAAACCACTGCGCCGGATCGACCAGCTTACCAACTTGTGGGCTGGCCGCTGGCGAGGCGACCGATGCGCGGGTTTCCCGTTTTGTCGCATCAGCCCAGTAGCGTTGATGGTCAAAGGCGTAGGTTGGCAAGGGAATCCGGCGGCGCTTTTCATCCAGGTACATTTGGGCCCAATCGATGTCCACGCCCAGGGTCCACAGGCGTGCGACGGCCTGGGTAAGATAGCCTTGTTCGTCAATTCCACCGGGTTTGGTCGTAAAGCCCGGCGTTAATGCGACGGTAAAGCGTGGATCGCGCATGCAGGCCACCGAATCCAGATTGGCAGGTCGTCCGCTTTGCATCAGTGAAAATGTGGTCATGATACGCCCTGGACTGACTTCAAGCAAAACGGCATCCTTGATGCCGAAAATGCCTTCAAATCCCCGCACCAGATTCAATGTTTGCCCAGCCAGCCGGATGTAATGATCGGGGTCAATGGCTTCTTCCGCACGTATCCAATCGCCCGTAACACAGGACATATATGCAATTGTGGGCGGTTTAAATCGTACCTTTTGCAGTTCAATCCGATACGGTGCAATAAACGGCTCCATGAATTCCGTGTGAAACGGATAGCCGAGCGGGACATCGATATAACTGGCACCTTGTTCTTCCAGGCGTTGCTTGAAAATGCGCATGGATGCATCATCGCGGGCACCAACAACGCATTGGCGTGGCGCGGTGACTATGGCTAATCCAACGCCCGGCGTTAACAAAGAACGTACTGTGTGTTCGGGTAGCGAAACGGCTACCACTGGCCCTGGTGTCAGTACCGACAACAAGCGCGAACCGACCACTGCCAGCATCATCGCGTCTTCGAGTTCGATCACGTCAGCCAAACAGGCACAGACATATTCACCCAGGCTGTAACCCAACATCGCCTGCGGCTTGACACCGAGCGCCAACCAGAAGCGCGCTAGCGAATATTCGACGACAAAAAGCAACAAGGCCTCGGGGGTGGTATCGAAACCCGTGTTTTTGCTCCCCTGTAAGCTCGCAACGATATCGACGCCATGCTTGGTACGGGCTATTGCAGCGCAGCGGTCCACTTCGCGTCGGAACAAGGGTTCATCGCGATACAGTTCGCGCGCCATACCATCGTAGTAGGCATCCTGACCGGGAAACAGGAACACCACGGTCGGTGGGCGTTCCGGTGCATGGGCACGTGGGCGTTGTTCGGCTTGGGACTTCTGATGGGTGTCGCTTAAGAGTGAAAGAGCCTCGGTCGCATCTCGCGCTACCAGTGCCTGTCGTTGGCGGAAGGCGCGGCGACCGCATTGCAGCGTATAGACGACATCGGCGAAAGTGCTCAATGGCGTATCGCGCAAATAATCGGCAAGTCGCTGGGCATTGGCATTCAGGGCAGTGTCGCTACGTGCTGCCAGCGGCAGTATGCTCCACGGCCGCTGGGTGCCGCCGTCCGGCAACGGTGGCGCAGCTTCTTCAAGCACCACGTGCGCATTGGTGCCGCCAATGCCAAAAGAACTGACTCCAGCACGACGCGGTGTTCCGTGCTGGTCGGGCCAATGCCGCAACATGGCATTGACATAAAACGGGCTGGTTTCAAGCCCCAAACGAGGTGATGGTTGCTTGAAATGTAACGAAGGTGGAATCTGCGCGTGTGACAGACTCAAAGCCGTCTTGATCAGGCTGGCAGCGCCGGCAGCGGTGTCAAGGTGGCCAATATTGGTTTTGACCGACCCCAGTGCGCAATAGTTGTTGCGCTGACTGCTGGCGCGAAATGCTTCGGTGAGCGCCGTGATTTCGACCATATCACCAAGATCAGTACCGGTACCGTGGGTTTCTACATAGCCGATGCTGTCGGCAGCGATATCGGCCATTTGCAACGCTTCGCGAATCACTGCAGACTGGCCTTCTACGCTGGGAGCGGTATAGCCGACCTTGAGAGCGCCATCGTTGTTCACCGCAAAACCGCGAATCACCGCATGAATGGTGTCGCCATCAGCCACCGCATCTTCCAGGCGCTTGAGCACCACCATCGCCACGCCATTGCCATCCAGCGTGCCTTGCGCGGCGGCATCGAAGGCACGGCAATGACCGTCGGGCGACAGGGTTCCGCCAGGATGAAACCAATAACCCTGGTCTTGCGGCAGATGGATCGAACAGCCGCCAGCGACCACCATGTCGCATTGGTAGGACAAGAGACTTTGGCAAGCCATGACCGTGGACACTAGTGAGGTCGAGCAGGCGGTGCTGATGTTGATGGCCGGACCACGCAGATCAAGCTTGTAGGCCACCCGTGTAGCCGCAAAATCCTTGTCGTTGCCCAAGGTGAGATGCCAGCCGCCCATGGTTTCGATCAAGTCGTCGCGTGTTGCAAGGTTGTGTAACAAGTAGCCATTGAGGCCAACGCCACCGAACAGGCCGATGCGCAGCGTTGATGCGGCTTTCGTTCCAGGTGCGTAACCCGCATGTTCCAGAGCTTCCCAGGCACACTCCATCATTTGCCGATGTTGCGGGTCGAGTACTTCGGCTTCGCGTGGCGGCATGTCGAAGAAGCCCGCATCGAACAAATCCGCGCCTTCCAGTACACCGCAAGCTTTGACATAGTTGGGATCGCGAAAACTTGCATCAGGCACACCTGCTGCACGCAACTGCTCATCGCTGAAAAAGGTTGTTGATTCAACGCCCTGAAGCAGATTTTGCCAAAATTGCCGTAAATTGCTGGCTCCCGGCACGCGCAGGGCCATGCCAATGATGGCTACACCGTCCTGGATGTATGGATTGTCATTGCCTGGTGTTTCGGTCATTGCAATCACTACTTGGTACCCAGAATTACCACAAATTGCCCTTCTGTCACCGTGACTTGTTTGACTTCGAGTTTGAGAATTTCCCCCTCGTTCTGGGTAGGTGGCAGGATATACACCGGGTTGGCTGCTGCGTATTCCTTCATTGCAAATGTCAACACGCTGCGCGACAGGTTAGTGAGTGCTGCGGGGATGCCAGGGATACGCACATCGCCAACCACCGGATCGATCAGATAGACACCGCGATTTTTTCCATCATAGTGCAGGCCAGTTTCCACTTTGAATTCCCCTGACACCGGCTTTGCCACGCCTGGCAGGGTGAGGCTGGCACTGGCGTTGGCGTGAACCCGGCTGCCATTGTCCGGAACCGCGACAGTGACTTTTTTCAGAGTGACCTCTGCTGTGTCTTGGTATTTTTTAGACAGTGGCAGTACAGGATCAAGGCGTTTTTGCGCTTCTGCCGGGGTGAATCTCACCTCAAAACCCTTGTCTGGAATGTATTTAAAAGCGTGAGCCCCGGAAGACAACAGCAACAGTGCGCTGATGCACAAATACTTTTTCATCGTAATACTCCTTGGATGATTGAATCGGTTGAACTGTTTGGCTTCCCACTTAAAGTGGGACAGCACCGCATTGTGACAAGCTCCGGGATACTCCCAGTCAAAGCCAAAACGCTCCTGATACAATAGCTGTTCCCGCTTATGCCATAAGGCCTATAGCCCGATTTGCCATGCAAAAACACCCGGCAACGGCCCGTTTTGATACCTCGTGGTGGTTTCTGGCATCGCCTTGCCCCGCTTTGAAGGGCAAAATTCAAGGTAAATCTGGCTGTACGCCTTATGTACCAAGCGGGAGTAGCTATGTTTTTTGCAAAGACAGCGCTACAGACGTGGGAGTGGCGGGAGCCACGATATTCACGCCTTGCGGCGCTCCAAGAGGAATCACATCCAGCCTGCACGGAAATGACGATGCCTTGCCTGTCCCGCCTTAAGTGGGAAGCCAACTGTTTGATCAAACGCACTTCAGATCACCTGCCAGCGTTGGCAGAAAATCAGACGCTGTGCGGGCAAAAAAATGGCCCCCGTCAAAACTGCGGAGGGCAAAACCGTTTTGGGCAAAACGCCGCCAGCCGCCAACGGCAACGGAGTCGGCCGCGTGATCCTGTTTGCCTGCATACGCCAAAATCGGGCAGGTCAGCGCTTGATTTGGCACGGCATGTTCAACCAGGCCAATATCGGCGCGCAGTATCGGCACCAACATTCGCATCAGTTCGGGATCTCCCAGTACGATGTCAGGCAAGCCGCCATAACGCTGCACGTACTCAAAGAACTCGGCATCCGGCAAACGGTACGCGCCAGGTAGACCAGGTGGCACGTCAGGCGCGCCATGGGCCAACGCCAAAAACAGGTCGGGCGCTGGCGCGCCGAGCGCTGCCAAGCGGTGGCACATGGCAAAACCGACCTTGGCCCCCAGGCTATAGCCTAGCAGGTAATACGGACGGTCAAGTTGTGGCAAGATGGCCTGTACCAGTTCTTCGACCAATTGCGCCAGGTCGGTACGGCAAGCCTCGGCCATGCGTGTTTCGCGGCCCGGATATTGCACCGGCACCACGGCCAGATTCGCAAGTGCCTTGCGCCAGGGCAGGAAGAAAGAGGCTCCACCGCCCGCGAACGGTAAGCAAAACAGGCGGTGACTGGCCAGCACACTGCCGAAGCCGAACGGGAACCAGGATTTGTGGTTGGTGGTGTGATTCATGGAAAATGCCCCAATCAGGAGGCTGGAGCTGTAGGGGCTAATGTGTGCGCGAAGTTCTTTCCTTCGTCATACGATTGACGAAAATGCTTGCGCAACACCGTTTTGTCACTGCTCAAAAACGTGCCGCCCGACTCGTAGTGTCGCTGAAAAATCTTGCCCACGGCAAAAACGGCTGCACCGTTGGTTGTGGACAGGAACGCGATGTACGTCGCATGGCCAACAATAGGTAATGTTTTTACTGCCGCATGCAGTTTGGCCGCAACAAAGAACGGTGCCACCGAGCCAATCAGGGAAATCAGTACCTTGTAGGCAACCAGCTTGCTTGGTACCGGAAAGCGATAGATCTCGGCAAGATCTCTGATCATCTTGACTTCGATGCCCGTCACACCGACCGCTTCCAGCAGAAACGAGGGCACAAGACCAACCCCCATCGCGGCAATGACATGGTTTCGGATACAGTCATTGGCCTGGGTCCGGACCATGGGATCAATATCGTCGTTGGGCACTGCGGTGTCGGTTGGCATGGGTGTGGCTCGCTCAAGTCGGGTGCATTCTACCTGCCAGCAAAAAGTCCGTGATTGCTGCTGCCACTGCAGTTGTGGCTGGGGTATGCAACATGGTTAGATGGTCACCAGGTACCACGACAGAACGAACCGGTTCTGGCAGGTAAGGATTCCAGCCAAAGTCGTCACTGGCGCGCACGGGCTGCGCTGTTGCTGCAACCAGGTGCTCCGGTTGTTCATTGGCCGAACGCAGCAACAGCGTGCGCGGGAAATCAGGTATGGGATTTGTTACAGATACTTCGTAGCGTGCGCGCAAATTGGCCTTGTAGACATCGACGAAGCCGCGGAAAAACTCCAGTGGTGTTCCTTCGGGCAACACGCCGGTGGCGATCAGGCGTGCATGCACGCAGGCAAACTGTTGCGCAACAGGCAGCGTGGACAGTTCTTCTACATGGAAACCAGTCTCGACACCATACATATGGCTGGCAATCTGCGATACCTGCGCCAGCCACTGTGCATCGCTCCAGTCACGCCCGGTTGGTTCAAAATATTGTGGTGCCGGCGTGTCCAGCAGGATGAGCGCTTCAACCGGTTCGTCGGCAGCGATCAGTTGTCGAGCCATTTCGAAGGCAACCAGTCCGCCAAACGAATGTCCGGCCAAGCGTCTTGGAGCCTCACCTTGTTCGTTGACAATCGTCTTTATGTAATGCGCAGCCAGTTCCTCGACTGACTCCAGAATCGGCGTATGCCCGTCCAGTCCTGGCGGTTGCAACGCGAAAAAGGCACCATGCGGCGCCCATGCAGCCGCCAATTCGTTGAGATACACAACGTTGCCACCGGCACCAGCGACGCAGTATAAAGACTGCTCCATCGGCCCTTGCCGTACCGTCACCAAGGACGATCCGGTGTAGGGCGCGTTGGGGTCGCGCAGCAGTCGCGCCATGGCAGCAACACTGGCGGCCTGGAACAGGCTTGCCAGAGGCAGCGTTCGGCCAAATTGTTGTGCCACCCGTGCCATCAACCGGACGGCCACCAGCGAGTGCCCACCCAAATCGAAAAAGTTGTCGTGGATGCCAATGGGTGTCACATGCAGCACTTCTTCCCAGATGCGGCTCAACACCAGCTCGGTAGCATCACGTGGCAACACCCGTTCATTTACATCTACACGGAGTGCGTCATCAGGCACACGCAAAGCCTTGCGATCAATCTTGCCGTTGGGCGTCAGCGGTAACTGTTCCAAGGCAACGAACAGGCTGGGTACCATGTAATCGGGTAACACGTCGCGCAGTGCCTGGCGTAGCATTTGGCGATCGGCCTGTGCACCGACGTAATAGGCTACCAGACGGGCCTCGCCCTGGGAATTCTGGTCCAAACCAATGGCACACACGGTTACTCCCGGCTGTTGTGCCAGCACATGCTCAATCTCACCCAATTCGACGCGGTAACCGCGCACCTTGATTTGCTGATCGCCACGACCAAGAAACTCGATGCGACCGTCAGCCAGGTAGCGGGCACGATCACCCGTCCAATACATGCGCCCACCCAACATAAAGGGATCGACCAGGAAACGTTCGGCGGTCAGATCCGGGCGGCCCAGATAACCTTCAGCCACACCCTCGCCGGCAATGAACAGTTCGCCGCTGACACCAATGGGCTGTGGCTGTTGCAGGGCGTCCAGGATGTAGATGCGCGTGTTGCCGATGGGGTGGCCGATCGGCACAGTAGCCCTGGCAGTGTCGTCGGGGTCTACCCGCCGCAAGGTGGACCAAACGGTGGTTTCAGTCGGTCCGTACATATTCCACAGACTAGCGCAGCGGCCCAGCAGTACCTCGCCCAGACTTGTGGGCAGGGCCTCGCCGCCACAGAGAATTTTGAGCTGCGGCGCGCCAGCCCAACCAGCCGCCAACAGCAAGCGCCAAGTGGCCGGGGTAGCCTGCATCAGGGTGATATGCTCATCGATCAGGGTCTGCATCAACGCTGCCGCATCGCGCGTCATTGCCTCGTCGGCCAGCACGATGCGCGCACCGACGGACAGCGGCAGGTACAGTTCCAGCACGGCAATGTCAAACGAGATCGTAGTCACGGCCAGCAGCGTGTCGTGCGCGGTCATGCCGGGTTCGCGTTGCATGGATTCAATGAAATTGACCGCCGCCAAATGGGAGATCATCACGCCTTTGGGCCGTCCGGTCGAGCCCGAGGTATAGATCACATAGGCCAGGGCTGCTTTGCTGGAAGCAATTTTTTCCCTGTCTGCTGGTGCCATCCTGACTGCGGCATCGGTTTGCGGGGCATCGACGCAAACCACCGCATAGTCTGCGCTGGACAGTGCATCGGCCAATACCGTTTGTGTCAACAGCACGCCAACGGCAGCATCCTGCAACACATAGCGGATGCGCTCTGCCGGGTAATCGGGGTCCAGTGGAACATAGGCATTGCCTGTTTTCAAAATCGCTAGTAGAGCGACTGGCAAGTCAAGCGTGCGGCGCAGGCACAGCCCGACCATGCCACCACTGCCAACACCACATGCCCGCAGCCGGTTTGCCACAGCCTCAGCGCGGGCATCGAGTTCGGTATAGCTCAGGCGCCCATCCCTCGCCTGCACGGCAATCGCCGTGGGTGTGCGCGCCACCTGCGCCTCAAACAAGCCGTGCAGCGTTGCGCACCCACCGTGCACCTTCTGCGTCGCATTCCAGTCGGTCAGCAGCAGTTGGCGCTCGGGGTTGGACAGCAGTGGCAACTGTGCCAGCGTGCCCGGTGATGCCGCGACGATATTGCCCAGCAAGGTCTGGAAGTTGGCAGCCATGCGTTCGATAGTCGCAGCATCAAACAAGTCGGTGGCGAATTCAAACATGCCATTCAGCACGCCGTTGCGGTCGGTAATGGCTAGTGTCAGGTCATACTTGGCGATAGGCTGCTGTAGCGTGATTTCCTTCACTTCCAGGCCGGTCAAGGCCGGTATCGTGGCCGGCGCGCTTTGCAGCGAGAACATGACCTGAAACAGCGGTGAGTAACTCAGGTTGCGCTGCGGTCGCAGTTTTTCAACCAGTTGCTCGAACGACACATCCTGGTGCGCGTAAGCCTGCAACGCCAGTTGCCGTACCTGGGCCAGATAATCGTCAAAGCGTTGCACCGGATCGACTGCCAGACGCATGACGATCGTATTCATGAAAAATCCGATCAAGCCTTCGATTTCCTTGCGGCTGCGGTTGGCGGTGGGTGAGCCGATGACGATGTCAGTCTGACCGCTGTAGCGCGACAGCAGGATGCCAAAAGCCGCCAACAGCAACATATACAGCGAAACCTGGGCCTCGTCAGCAAACCGCCGCAAGGCGGTCGCCAGTGTGTTGTCGAGGGCAAAGGCCAAGCTGCAGCCAGCAAAGGTCTGGATGGCTGGACGTGGCCGGTCGGTTGGCAGTTCCAGCAGGGCCGGTGCACCGGCCATGCGCCCGCGCCAATAATCCAGCTGACGCTGCAAGCGCTCGCCGCTCAAGTAGCTGCGCTGCCACTGTGCATAATCGGCGTATTGCACCGGCAATGCTGGCAATTGGGCATCGGTGCCAGCCGCCAGTGCGTTGTACAGTTTGCCCCATTCGGCGACAAGAATGCCCAGTGACCAGCCATCCGACACGATGTGGTGCATATTGACCACGATCACATGCTGTTGCGCGTCCAGACGTAACAGACGGCTGCGAAACAGCGGGCCACGGGCCAGATCGAAGGGCTGTGTTGCCTCTTCGCGCACGCGCCGCAGCATTTCCGCTTCATGCTCATCGCCAGCCAGCGAAGACAAATCCTCCACTACCACAGGTGTCCACGGCTCGCGCAGCATGACCGCCGGTTCATCGCCCTGGGTGGTGAAAAAGGCCCGCAGCCCCTCATGGCGTTGCACGATATGATGCAAACTTTGTAGCAAAGCGGCCTCGTTGAGCGAGCCGTACAGCCGCAGCGCAACTGGCATGTGGTAAGCGCTGCCCGCACCTTCCAGTTGGTCAAGAAACCACAGCCGTTGCTGGGCCAGTGACAGCGGCAGCGCCGCACTGCGCACATGCGCTGATAAAGGCAAAATCGGCATTACCCCGTCCGGAGCCGTGCGCACATAGCCAAGCGTCTGGGCCATTTGCCAACTGGCATCGCCCAGAAAATCGGTGCGGTAGATTTTGCGCCAGCGCTCGGCAACGCCGGGATCAATCTTCTGGTGGGTGTGAAACTTGATGTCACCGAGCATCTTGGATTCCCGGTAAATACCATCGGTCATGCGCTGCTGCTTGCGCTCGCCACCATAGATTTCCAACATCTCGGGCGTGAAGGCAATGCCCATGAAGTCGCACAGATGCCTGGTGGATGCTTCCGGCTGGCGCGTGATGTCCTCGAAACTGATGGCCATCTGCCGCTCGGGCGGAATGGTTGCCAGAAATTCAACAATATTGCGATGGCTTTGCAGCCAGATCAATTCTGCCAACTCGCGTACTTTCAGGTCATGGGGATAGCGGAAAAAAATCTGGTTCAGCCGCGCCTCCTCGAACGAGCTGATCATGCCGTATGGGTGGCGATGCAGGTGCAGATACAAGGGCCTTTCAAAATACGCTTCGGCTCGCTGCATCACGCCCACATCCAGCGCGTATGACGGTGATTTGTCCACCAGTATTTTGCCGCCAAGCCAGGATTGCAGTTCGCCGTAAAACTCCTTGACACCCATGTCGGCATCTTCGCGCTCGGCCATCAGGTCTTTGGCTGTGTCGGCATCGACCTGCAATGCTTGCATCACCGCCCTGAGCGTGCCCTCCAGCCAGAAGGCATCGCGCCCGGAGCAGACGCGGCGACGCTCACCCAGTGCCTCAAATCCCAGCAGTTCCAGCTCAGGCGGTGAAAACAGGGCGGGGTGGCCACCGAGCAGCACGCGCAGCAAGGTGGAACCTGAACGTGGTGGAGACAACACGAAAATGGCACGCGGATTCTTTGGTGCTAAAGGTTTTGGCACATAGGCTGGCAAGGGCGGAATCAGGGCGCGAAAACGTGCAATGGCTGCCTCGTCGATCAGCGCCGTCGCGGTGTCATCTTCCTGGACCAGTGTCTGTCCACCCAGGCGCGCGACGGCATCCGGGTAATTCACCTGCAGGAATTCGACAAACTGGCGGATCGTGGGGGCCTCGAACAGGGCGACCACGTGAACCACAGAGCGGATCTGCTCTTGCAGTTGGTTGATCAGAATGGCACCACGGATGGAATCGCCGCCCAGTTCGAAAAAATTGTCGTCCAGCCCAACCTGATGGATTCCAAGTGCTTCGCGCCACAGTTCAGCCAGCAGGAACTCCAGTTCAGTTTGCGGCGGTGCCGCCAGCGCGGTTACAGCCTCATCCTGGGCCGCTGCGGCGGCACGCTGCTCGACCAGCGCCGCCAATTGCTTGCGGTCGAGCTTGCCATTGCTGGTGAGGGGAAAGCGCTCCAGTGGGTGCAACGCTGTCGGCACCATGTAATCGGGCAGTTGCTGGCGCAATTGCGCCCGCAAGGCGCTGGGCAATGCGGGATCCTGCCACGCCGCAGTAACCACGTAAGCGATCAGGCGTGCGCCGACAGCCTCCTGCCGTGCTTCGACAAAGGCCTCGCTGACTCCCGGAATCGCCGCCAGACAGCTCTCGATTTCGCCCAACTCGATGCGAAAGCCACGAATCTTGACTTGCAGATCGATGCGCCCAAGGTAGTCAAGCCGTCCATCAGCGCGCCAGCGCGCCAGATCGCCGCTGCGGTATTGCCGTACCGGCATGGCTTGGTCCAAGAGCGACGGTTGATTGACAAAACGCTGCGCCGTCAACTCAGGCTGGTTCAGGTAGCCTTTGGCCAACCCGGCACCGCCCACCCAGATTTCACCTGCAACGCCAATGGGCACGGCCTGGCCATAGCGGTCCACGAGTTCGATCGACAAATCCGGCAGGGCGCGGCCAATCACGCTGCCACCGGCGCTGATGTCGGCAGTGGTAAGTCGCTGGTAGGTGACGTGGACCGTGGTCTCGGTAATGCCGTACATATTGATGAGCTGTGGCGCCTCTAGTCCTCGGCGCTGAACCCAGTTCTGCAAGCTGCGCGGGTCAAGCGCCTCGCCGCCGAATATCACCCATTTCAATGCCAATGCTGGTGCTGCTTCAGCCTGCAAGCGCCGGTCGGCTTCGATCAACTGACGGAAAGCCGACGGTGTCTGGTTGAGCACCGTCACACCCGCGTCGGCCAGCAGGCTGAGGAATTGATCGGGCGAGCGGCTGATGGCGTAGGGTACGACTACCAGTCGTCCACCGTACAGCAATGCGCCCCACAGCTCCCAGACCGAAAAATCAAAGGCGTAGGAATGAAACAGCGTCCAGACATCACACGGGCCGAAACCAAACAGTGATTCGGTCGCGGTGAACAGGCGCACGACATTGGCATGGGTAACTTCCACGCCTTTGGGTCGTCCGGTCGAGCCCGATGTGTAGATCACGTAGGCTACGTCTGTCGGCGTGCTTGCGTCAATGACAGCGGCATCATCCTCTGTTTGCCATTGCGCATCGGCCAGATCAACCAGACTCGCTCTTAGCGGAGGCAGCGCCCCGAGCACTACGACTACTTGTAAAGCGCTGTCCTCGGCCATATAGCGCTGGCGGTCTTCGGGATAGGCTGGATCCAGTGGCACATAGGCCGATCCGCATTTGAGGATCCCCAGGATGCCAATGACCAGTTCGAGTGAGCGTTCGGTACACAAACCGACCCGATCACCACGCTGCACGCCGAGTCGGCGCAGGTGCGCGGCCAATTGGTTGGAACGCCGTTCCAGTTGCCCATAGCTCAGGGTCTGCTCGCCAAAGCGCACGGCACAGGCATCGGGACGCGTCGCTGCGATGGCTTGAAAGCGCTGGTGTAGCGGTATCGATGCATCAAAGTGACCGACTCCACCGCGCCATTGCCGCAACTGGGCGATCTCATCGCTGCCAATGTACGACAGTTGGCGTATGCCACAGTCCGGCGCGGCGAGCAGACTGCGCAACAGGCGTTGATAATGGCCGACCATGCGCTGAACCGTGCTGGCCACGAATAAATCGGTGTTGTAACGGAAAAAGCCTTTGATTCCATTGGCAGTTTC
Organism: Propionivibrio sp.; assembly: GCF_049316945.1. GTDB lineage: Bacteria > Pseudomonadota > Gammaproteobacteria > Burkholderiales > Rhodocyclaceae > Propionivibrio. The sequence continues at coordinate 63,740 of NZ_JBMOJE010000014.1, forward strand.
TTCAAGACTCAGCACCAGATCGAAGGGTGCATGCAGGCTCTCCATCGGTTCCGGCGTGATGCGCAGACCCTCCAGCGTGACTTCACCCAGCGGCGCGTTTTGCAGGGCAAACAACACCTGAAACAGTGGCGTGTGATCCAGATTGCGCTGCAAATCGAGCGCTTGCAGTATCTGCTCGAATGGCATGTCACCGTGCTCAAAAGCACCCAGGGCCACTCCCCGCACCCGTGCCAACAACTCGTGAAAACCGGGATTACCAGACAAGTCCAGCCGCAGTGCCAAGGTGTTGAGAAACAATCCGATCAGCCCTTCGGTCTGCGGATGGGGCCGGGCACCGGTAGGTGAGCCTATGACGATATCTTCGCGGTCGGTGTACCGGCACAGCAGCACACCAAATGCCGCCAGCAGCAGCATGAACGGTGTCACCGCCGCCTCTCGGGCCAATTGCACCAAGCGAGCCGATAAATCAGCATCCAGTTGAAAATGTTCGGCTGCGCCGCGATTGCTGCGCACCCGTGGCCGGTGCAGATCGGTGGGCAGTGGCAGCACCTCCGGGGCACCCGACAGCTGCTGCAACCAGTAACTGCGCAAGCGTTCAAACCGGGTGCCGCTCAAGCGTCGGCGTTCCCAGTGCGCATAGTCGGCATACTGGATCGGCAAAGGTGGCAGCACGCCAGCCGGATCGCAAGCGGGATCGGCTGCCAGAGCACGGTACAGATGCGACAGTTCATCGACCAGAATGCCCATCGACCAGCCATCGGCAATGATATGATGCATGGTCAGGATGAGCACATGTTCGTTGGCGGCCAATTCCAGCAAACGCGCGCGCATCAGTACGTCACCACGCTGTAAATCAAACGGGGTCAGCGCTTCGTGGCGGATCAGTTCACGCACATGCTGCGCTTGCTGTTCTGGCGCTTGATTCGTTATATCCTCCAGCCGCAGTGTGCTGTGTCCCTTAGCCAAATTCAGCGCGACCTGGACGGGTTCCTTGCCTTCGATGCGGAAGGCACTGCGCAAGACCTCATGGCGCTCGATCAGGGCCACCAAAGCATCGCGCAGGGCTTCGACATGTAAAGGGCCGTGCAGGCGCAGGGTCATTGGCGGTACGACAAAGGCCGCTGAATTGCCATAATCCAACTGGTCGAGAAACCAGAAACGTTGCTGCGCGGAAGACAACGGCAAGCCTTGATCGCGGGACTGGCGCGCAATGGGGGCGTCAGATTCAGGATCCACAGCGATAACAGCAGTACGCTGTGCCAACAATTCCATCAGTGCCGATTTATTGGCAACAATGCGATCCAGCCATTGCTTGTCAAGCACGCCTTTGGGCGCGCTGTAACGCAATTTGCCTTCTTCGATACGCAAGCGCACATCCAGCGCTTCCAATTCTGATATCAACGACAGTACACTTTGCACACGCATCCTCACTCTGGAATACTAAACATTTAAGGCGCGATCAGGCGCACTAACCCTGATACCACCTGCTCAATCGACTGCGCACTGCAGTCAGCCACAAAACCCGGCGATTCCGGTGCCTCGTATGGACTGCTAAGGCCTGTTAGGTTTGGCAACTCACCGGAACGTGCTTTCTTGTATAAACCTTTGACATCACGTTGCTCACAGACTTCAAGCGGCGTGCTGACGTACACTTCGAGGAAGTTTTCAGCGCCCACCAGATTACGCGCCATTTCCCTCTCACGGCAAAATGGAGAAATAAAAGCGGTCAATACGATCAAGCCTGCATCCAGCATCAAGCGTGCCACCTCGGCGATGCGCCGTATGTTTTCAACGCGATCAGAATCCGTAAAGCCAAGGTCCTTGTTCAACCCATGACGAATATTGTCACCATCCAGTAAGTACGTTCGTAACCCTCGGCTGTGCAGTTCACACTCCAGTGCATTCGCCAGCGTTGATTTGCCGGCGCCAGACAACCCGGTGAACCAGACAACTTTCCCAGCATGATTATTAAGACGCTCGCGATCCTGGCGCGCAATCGACACCTCCTGCCGATGAATGTTATGCGCCCGACGCAAACTGTGGCGGATCACCCCTTTTGCAACTACCTCATGATTCAGACAATCGAGCAAAACGAACGTACCAAGCTCTGGAGTTTGTGCATAGACGGTAAAGGCAACGGGCCTGTCGAGGGCCAGATTGCATACAGCGATTTCATTCAGATGCAAGGCTCTAGCGGGTTCATGTGCCAGCGTATCCGTGTTGATCCGGTACTTGATGGTGGTTATGGAGGCCGTCACCCGTTGCGTCGCCAGTAGGAGTTCATAGGTGCGACCAGTCATTCCTGCGTCATTTGCCATCCACACCAAGGTGGCTTCAAACTGGTCGGTCGTCTCCAGTGGCGTATTTGCACAGGCCATCACGTCGCCGCCCGTGACATCAACTTCGCGATCCAGTCGCAATGTAACGGACGCTCCCGCAACGGCTTCATCCAGCGGGCCGTCCAGGCCAATCATTTCACTGACGTGCGCACGCTTGCCTGATGACGTCATACGTATCTCATCTCCAACGCGCACACGGCCTGTCGCAACTGTACCTCTATAGCCACGAAAATCGAAACCGGTTTGAGGGTAATGAACCTTTTGTACGGGAATCACCAAGCGCTCGTCACGCCGACGTGTGGGCAGCGCGGCTTCGAGAAACTCACTCAGTGTCGGCCCTTCGTACCATGGTGTATGTGCCGAATGCGTTACAACGTTATCGCCATTCAAAGCACAAAGCGGAATCGCAATGACTGATGCGCCTCCTACCAAGCGTGCAACAGACTCGAACTGCACTGCAATATTCTGGAAGGCATCCACATCAAAGCCGACCAAATCCATTTTGTTAATGACCAGCGCAACGTGAGGGATGCCGAGCAGTGACAGCAATAACGCATGGCTTCGAGTCTGCGTCAGCAAACCGTTGCGGGCATCAACCAGCAGGATCGCAGAGTAAGCTACCAGGGATCCCGTCACCGTTTGGTGTGCAAGCTGCGCTTCACCCAATGTATCGGTAATAAGAAAACTGCGTTGTGCAGTCGCAAAATAACGACAATTCCCACCGAAGGTTGTGCCATGCTTGCGCATGACAGGGTGGCTATCCTTCGATTCCTGCAGATCCTGTAGCAAGAAATTGACCAAAGTACTCTTGCCATCTCCCACATTGCCACAGACAACTGTTCGCAACAGATCCTGATTGCCTGACAGAGAAAGGGACTCATCAATGGAACGAATGGAACCTGTTCTATGCCCCATGCTTTTTCTTTCCAAGTCGTTGTTAATCTGAAGTTCCTCGCGAATTTTTCCAATTTTGGCATGGTTCAAATCCAATGAGCTTCTTGCAAAAGTCCCTGCGTAGCGGGAATCTTCGCGAAGTTCATTGATGAGAACGAAGTAAGCAGGCGGCCATCTCTGGCATGATCACATGCGTCAAAACCTTAATCACACCTGCCATGGCAAACGATAGCACAAGTAGCCTGCCTCACCAGATTATGGGTCGTTGGAACGTGGTGCAGCGCGAATTGATTCCGGAGCCCCCGAGTCAAAGTGTAATTGAGTCTCCACTTACGCGGAGGGTCACCATCGTAAAGTTGTGCAGTAACAGCTACGCTTGGGCGAAAAGCGACATGGTTCAAATCCAGTGAACACTTTTGTGTGGACAAATCACTCGACGAGATATTAGACTTGTTCCCGCTGTAGTTTCCTTTGAAATCATAAGGTTAGGAGCCTTAATGATTCCGCCTTTTGGGCAGTTTTGGCGGTTTTTGATGCAGCTCGCTAAATATACCAACGGTAACTCGTTGTTTTTAAACAAGATGTCACCGGGAACAACTCTATTGAATACACGTTCATCGCCCCAGCACTGGAGCGCTTGATGGTGATGACCGACAGTGTAGAAAAGGTTCGCTTGTATCGGGCGTCCTTGATGTTTCAGGTTAGCGGGTACGACCACGATCCACGAGAGTTGCCCGAAATGGAGGTGCGGACGTATTTTCGGGCACTGACGCAACAATGGCCCCAGAGAGTGGCCCAAACTGTGGGAGACAGATAGGACAATGGGCGTGGTTCAGAAACCCCTGTTTTCGGGTAACACAGACGTGCCACTCCCTCCTTCAAAAGTTCGGGATTTTCGCTAAATTCGGGAATTTTCGGGGCTTATTTCACCCCCGCTGTGTCAAGCCCGCAGCGGTTGCGGCAGCCCAAATCCAAGCAGCGTGAGCCAATGC